>CACNSV010000010.1 GCA_902623195.1 uncultured Prochlorococcus sp.
AAAACATATTTACAGCCAATATTTTTATTATTACGCTGGAATAAGCCAACTGGAAGATTAATCTTACTCATTCCAGCTGGATGGAGTCTCTGGTTAACCCCAGATAATAGTCCCAATTTTTATTTAATAATAAAAATTTTATTTGGCGGATTATTTGTAAGTGGTTTTGGTTGTGTTGCTAATGATATTTGGGATAAAGATATTGATAATAAAGTTTTAAGGACAAAAAATAGACCTCTTGCTTCTAATAAACTTAAAATAAAAGATGCTTATATTGTCCTTTTTTTATTCTTATTAGGAAGTTTTTTGATAACACTTTCTTTACCAGAAAATGGAAGACTCCTTTCAATCATTTTATCCTTTATAGCATTACCATTAATCTTGATTTATCCATCTGCGAAAAGATGGTTTAAATTTCCACAGGCAATTCTATCCATTTGTTGGGGTTTTTCAGTTTTAATACCATGGGCAGCACATGAAGGAAATTTGAATAGTCCTGTTTTATTTTTTTGTTGGTTAGGAACAGTATTTTGGACATTTGGATTTGATACCGTATATGCTTTAGCAGACAAAGAATATGATAAAAAAATTGGTATCAATAGTTCTGCTATTAATTTAGGATCACACACTAAAACAACAATACAAATTTGTTACCTAACAGCTTCCATCTCTTTAGCTATTTGTTCAATTTTGAGTCAATTAAATATTATTTTTTGGCCAATTTGGTTTATTAGTTCAATTCTTATGCAAAAAGATGTAAGAAAAATATTTAAAAGCGAAAATTTATCACTAAATAAAATAAGTTGCCATTTCAAGAATCAAGTTATTTATGGGACTCTTATCTTAATTGGAATAATAATTGGATAAAATTCACAAAATATGATTTATAAATTAAAGAAAGGAAATATTGTAAGAGTAATAGCTCCAAGTTCATATATAGAGGATGAAAAAGAATTCTTTAATGGAATTGAAATTATTAAAAATTGGGGACTCAATGTTAAGTTTAATAATCTAACTAATAGAAAATCTGGATACTTTGCAGGCAATGACTATACAAGATTATCCGAAATTGTGAATGCACAAGATAGTGAGCTTATTATTTGTGCAAAAGGTGGATGGGGAGCATCCAGGATATTAGAAAGATCTCCTAAGTGGAAAGACAAATGGTTATTAGGTTTCTCTGATAATTGTTCATTATTACTATCAAAATATTCTAAGGGTTCATTTGGATCAATTCATGGCCCTACTATTTCAACTTTATCTAAAGAACCTAATTGGAGTGTTAATAGATTAAAGTCCTTTCTTTTTGAGGGTTATTTAGATGATATTATTGGTTACCCCTTAAATAAAGGAATAGCTAAGGGAGAAATTTTAATTTCTAATTTAACAATTTTTTGTTTTTTAATTGCGACTAATGATATGCCTAATTGTGATGGGAAAATTATTATATTTGAAGATATAAATGAAGATATTTATAAAATAGATAGGATGTTTACTTATATACGGATGTCAAAAGTACTTAAAAATATTGTAGGGATAGGTTTTGGTAATTTTTTTGACCCGCAAGAAACAGAAAAAGTAGAATTATTAGAAAATCTAATTTTTGATAGATTTTCAGAATTTAATATCCCAATGATTTCTAATCTTCCAGTAGGCCACCTAATAGGTAATGCTTGCCTACCTTATGGTTATAAAGGGATATTAAATGCAAATATTGGCAAATTATCCATTAATTAATTTATACCCAGGCTATTGCCTAAAAATAAACTTGCAATCTTTAAATCAATTGGACTTGTAATTTTAATATTAGTTGAATTACCTTCAATAATTTTTACTGGCCATTTCAGACGTTCAAATAATGAAGCATCATCTGTGACATTCCAACTATTTTCTTTCGCTTTTTGATGAGCCTTTTTTAATTGAGCTACTAAAAATCCCTGAGGAGTTTGCGCTGCCCATAAAAATTTACGATCTGGAGTCTCCTTAATAATTCTATTTTCGTTAACGACCTTTATTGTATCGGTAACTTTTACAGCTAATATTACTGCATCATTTTCTTCCAATTCAGTAAAACATTTATCTATTAATTCAGGTTTAATTAAACATCTGGCACCATCATGAATGAGAACTTTCATTGCATTATTCGGTAGATTATTTACGCCATTTCTTACTGATTCTTGCCTTGTATTGCCTCCATTAATCCAATTTATTTTTTCTGAGAATTCTTTAATTGAATTCATAATTTCATCTCTATCATAAGGTTGGCCAATAATACCTACCCAACTTACTTTCTTTGATAAAAAGACGGATTTAAGGGTCCAATATAAAATTGACTCACCATTCAGGTTGATAAGTAATTTATTTCTTCCAGCCTTCATCCTACTGCCACTGCCTGCTGCTGGAATTAGTAAATGCAAAATAATAAATTCAATCTAGATTCTAATAATTATAAATAAAACATTAATGTTTGCACAATTAGTACTACGATCTAATTTGATATTAAATTCAAAATGACTCAAAATAAAATCTTGTCAGGTAAAGTTGCTTTAGTCACTGGAGCTAGCAGAGGTATAGGTAAAGCAATTGCAATATCTCTTGGAAAATTAGGTGCAGAAGTCATTGTGAATTACTCTGCGTCAGATGCTTCAGCAGAAGAAGTTGCGAAACTAATTAATGAGAGAGAAGGAAGCTCTTATAAATTAAAATTTGATGTATCTGATGAAGAGTCTGTTAATACAGCAATAAATCAAATCATTAGAGATAGTGGAAAGATTGATATTCTTATAAATAATGCTGGTATTACAAGAGATGGGCTTTTAATGAGAATGAAAACATCTCAATGGGATGAGGTATTAAATACAAATTTAAAAGGTGTTTTTCTTTGTACAAAAAATGTATCCAAATTTATGATAAAACAACGAAGTGGAAAAATTATCAATATCACTTCAATTGTTGGTTTGATAGGTAATCCTGGACAAGCTAATTATTCAGCTTCTAAAGCAGGCGTTATTGGATTTACTAAAACATGTGCTAAAGAATTTGCTTCTAGAGGAATAAAAGTAAATGCTATAGCCCCAGGCTTTATTGAAACAGAAATGACAGAAAACTTGAACACTGATGATCTTTTAAAAATGATACCTTTGGGTAAATTAGGATCAGCTGATCAAATTGCAAGCTTGGTTAATTTTTTAGTTTCAAGCGATGCGAGTGAATACATTACTGGGCAAACGATAAGTATAGATGGAGGTATGAATATGTAAATGTTGCTGGAAGTTATGAAATGAGAAATTAGGTACTTTCATAAGGTTGCCCTAATTCATCTCTTAATCTTCTAATTCTTTGCAAAAGCTTTAATCTTCTACTTCTTGCTGTTAATGTCAGAAAAAATCTTAGTGGGAAATATACTAAGGTCATAGTAATTGCAAGAGTTGCAGTTAATGTAAAAATAAAATTACCTGTATCTTCCATACTTTAAAGATACTATTTTTTTGACTAAATGTGGATATAAATATCAACAAATTCGGCTTTCCCCACTTAAGTAAATATTATAAAGCATAATTTCTGTGGGAAATTAGAATAGATAAAGCAATAAGTACAAAATGCCAAAGCAATTAAGTTTTTCAGATGAATCGCGTGAAGCTTTAGAAAAAGGAGTTAATACAGTTGCAAATGCTGTCAAAGTAACTCTTGGACCAAAAGCAAAAAATGTTGTGATTGAGAGAAAATTTGGTGCCCCAGATGTAGTGAGAGATGGTTCTACAGTTGCTAAAGAGATAGATATTGAGAATCCTTTCGCTAATTTAGGAGCAAAATTAATAGAACAAGTAGCCTCTAAGACAAAAGAGAAAGCAGGGGATGGTACCACAACCGCAACGGTTTTAACTCAAAAGATGGTACAAGAAGGTTTAAAAAATATTGCTGCTGGTGCAAGCCCCATTGAGATTAAAAAAGGAATGAAAATTGCTTTAAATTACGTTTTAAAGAGACTAAAAGATAAGAGCATTCAAATAGGTGGTGCTGATATTGCAAAAGTAGCTACCGTTAGTGCTGGTGGAGATGAGGAAATAGGATTAATTATTACTAAAGCTATGGATATTGTCACTTCAGACGGAGTTATTACTGTAGAAGAATCTCAATCGTTAGAAACTGAATTAGATATTACTGAAGGAATGTCTTTTGATAGAGGTTATAGTTCACCTTACTTTATAACTGATCAAGATAGACAAATATGTGAACTCGAAAATCCAAAGATATTAATTACTGATCAGAAGATATCAAATTTAAATAATCTTGTACCTATTCTTGAAGAGATCCAAAAGTCAGGAGAACCATTTCTAATTCTTGCTGAGGATATTGAAGGGGAGGCTCTTACAACTCTTGTATTAAATAAAAATGCAGGAGTTATAAATGTATCTGCAGTAAGAGCACCTTCCTTTGGAGAAAGAAGAAAAGCAGCTCTAGAAGATATTGCAATACTTACAGGTAGTAATTTAATTAGTGAAGATAAATCTATGACTCTTGAGAAAGTAACTTTAAATGATCTTGGCAAAGCGAGAAAAATCACCATAACAAAAGATAAAACTACAATTGTTGCTTTTGAAGATACCAAAGATCTTGTTAAAGAAAGGATTAATAAATTAAAAAATGAAGTAGAAATAACTGAAACTGATTATGATAAAGACAAAATTAATGAAAGGATAGCAAAACTTTCCGGAGGAGTCGCCTTAATAAAAGTGGGGGCTGCCACTGAAACCGAAATGAAGTATAAAAAATTAAGAATAGAGGATTCATTAAATGCTACAAGAGCAGCCATTGAAGAAGGTGTAGTATCTGGAGGAGGGCAAACATTAATTGAACTTTCAGAGCATCTTGAAAGTTTTAATGAAAATTTAGACCCAGACCAAAAAACAGGTCTTGATATAGTTGCAAAAGCACTTCAAGAACCTGCTAGGCAGATCGCAAAAAATGCAGGATTCAATGGAGAAGTCGTCGTAGCCGATATTAAAAGATTAAAAAAAGGTTTCAATGTAGTTACTGGAGAGTATGAGGATCTTAATGAGTCTGGAATCATAGATCCTGCAAAAGTACTTCGCCTATCACTAGAAGACGCTGTATCAATTGCCTCTATGCTTTTAACAACAGAAGTATCAGTCGCAGATATTCCCGAGCCAGAGACTCCAGCTCCTGCAGGAGATCCCATGGGTGGCATGGGTGGCATGGGTGGCATGGGTGGCATGGGTGGCATGGGTATGCCTGGTATGGGCGGAATGGGTATGCCTGGTATGGGCGGAATGGGTATGCCTGGCATGGGTGGCATGGGTATGCCTGGAATGATGTAGAACTATTTATTTATTTAACATTAAAATACTTATCTTATTTTTTATCTAAGTTAATTTCTTATTTAATAGTGGCCTTATAATCACTAAAGATAAAATAGTTAACAGAAATAATAAACTAATACAATTTCTACAAGTTAAATCGCCATAAGGTGCATTTAAAGCTATCAGATCTAAATTAAAATTTGAAGAGTAGGCAATTCTTATGGGCTCAATTGCAAATGTTAAGGGATTAATTGATGCAAGCCACCCCAACCAAGAAGGCATAAATGATATTGGAGCCAAGGCAGTACTCGCGAATAGTAAAGGTAGATTAACAACAAAAATAAGCGCAATTAATTCTATATGACCTGGAAGAACGAAGGCTAAACATAAACTAATTGAAGTGACGAATAAAACTAATAATATTAAAGTGGCGAAAACGACTCCTAATCCATAAATATTAGGGAATCCATAACCTAATAAAAAAGAAATAAACATTATTACCAAACTTTGAACAAAGCTAAGTATTGTGATGTAGAAGAAGGAAGATAAAACTATGGATAAACGACTTACAAGAGGGGCTACTAATAATCTATTTAGAAATCCAAATTCTCTATCAAACATAAGGGGTAAACCTGAATTTAAAGCTCCACTAAAAGCTGTAAAAACTATCAACCCAGCTCCTAAGAAATTTCCATATGAGTCAACTCCAGGTAAAAAATCTTTTGGAGCATTCGCAAATAAAGCTCCAAATAAAAATAACCAAATAATTGGCTGCAAAATTCCGGCAAAAAATGTTGAAGGTCTTCTTTTTAATTGAATAAATAATCTCTTGGTTAAAGCAGCAGTTTCCTGATAAAGGAATATAAAATTATATTGTTGTATTTCCATTAACAGTTAAGTTTATAAAATTTGTTATAAGTAAATGATATACCTAAAATATTAAATTATCTCATAGATTGTTTTGATTCTTTTTTAAGATCTCTTTTACCTGTCATATATAATTCTGCATCTTGAAGAGTTTTACCTGTTGCTTGAAGATATACATCATCAAGACTAGGTTGGCTTTGAGATAAAGAAAATATTTTAAATTTTGAAAATGCTAATTCAACTTTTAATTTTGTAATTAAATCTTTATCTCTATCTGCAATAAAATTTAAAGAATAACCTTGTGATGCATTAATTACGATTTGGCTAATACCATCAATTTTTTCTAGTATTTTTTTAACTTTTTCGGATTCAAGAGAATCACTAAATTCTCGAACTTTCAATATTATTCTGTCTCCTCCAAACTTGTTTTTTAATTGAGTGGGGTTACCTTGATCAATTATTTTTCCATCATTTATTATTACAACTGTGTCAGCTAATTTATCAATCTCATCAAGATAATGGCTACTTAAAATTATTGTCATTCCATCTTTTTTTAAATCATTTAATAATCCCCATATAATATTCCTACTTTCAATATCTAAACCAACTGTCGGTTCATCAAGTATTAAAACTTTTGGTAAATGTAAAAGTCCAGCGGCTAAATCAATTCTTCTTTTCATCCCTCCCGAATAAGTTCCGCATTTTCTATCAATCCAATTTTGCATATCTAATTGATTAATTAATAATTCAATTCTTTCTAATTTATTAGATTGATCTATATGATATAAATCCGCTTGAAAATCTAATAACTCTCTTCCTGTAAGTATCTTATCAAGGGCAATTTCTTGAGCTACATATCCAATTAATTCTCTAATTTTTCTTGGCTCTTTAATTACATCAATATTATTTATTTTAATCGTCCCTTCATCTGGAGAAATTAAAGTTGCTAAAGTCCTTAGTAAAGTTGTTTTACCAGCCCCATTAGGACCTAGGATTCCAAATAAACTTCCTTCTATGATGTTAATATTTATTTTCTTGAGAGCTTTAACATCAAAATAATCTTTTGATAGATTTTGAATTTTAATTTGATTCATCAAAGTTTAATTTTTAATAATTTAGAAATTTATTAAATAATATAATTGTGAAAAAATTGATGACGCAATTTTTAATGTTTGTTCTTCAAATTCAACAGAAAGATTAGTTCTTGCTAATAAAAGCAATAGGCAAATTCCAAACATATAAAATATAGACCATCTAAATAAATCCTTGGCAAGTGTTAAATCATCTGGAGAGTTTTTCAATCTAGAAATCAATTGTAATAATCTAGCGTTAAATGGTATAACCATAATTTCATATAATAGGCCACCTTCTGGAAGTGCAAAAATGCCAAAGATGCTCATAACAACAGTTGCTAATCCATATTTAGAAATTGCATTGACAGTAAAAGCAGAACCTTTTACGGAAGGGAGCATAGGTATCCCAACAGATGCATAATCATCTTTGAGTAAAATAGCTAATGCCCAGAAATGAGCAGGAGTCCAAAGCATAACCAAGCAGAAAAGCCACCATCCACTTAAACCTATATGTCCTGTAGCTGCAGATGCCCCAACTAAAGGAGGTATTGCTCCTGCTACTCCTCCTATAACAATATTCTGGGTAGTTCTTGGTTTAAGAATTATGGTGTAAAGAAGAACATAACTACACAAACCTAAAAGTGTTAATCCTGCAGCAAGATAATTTACACCGCTTACTAAAAGCATTGCGGCGGCTAATGTGCATGAAATAGCTCCAAAGAAAACAGTATTAAATGATAATTTACCTGCTGGTAAAGCTCTGCCACTAGTTCTTTTCATATTCTTATCTAGATCCATTTCCCATAGACAATTTAGAGCACCTGCAGCAGCTGCTGCTAGTGCACCGCCTCCAAGAGTACAAACCAACTTAGGAGAAGACAAAGGCCACTCTTCACTTAAAGCCATGCCCCCCAAGGTTGTTGCTAATAGGAGAGGGATGAGCCTAGGTTTAGCGACCTCTAACCATGGTGGAAGTTTTATTTTTTTTCTTGAAGGGACAACATCTTCTCTTATTGAAGGCTGAACACTTATATTTTCAAAATTACTTTTCATTAGTTGAAACTTAGAATTACATTATTTTGAGTTGAATTGATTAGTATTTTTTCTGAAGAATTTTTAAATATTAAAGTTGATAGAGTTGCTACCATTAAGGAAGCCACAATTTGATGAGTGATAATTATCAGAGGTTCATTCAAGTTTGTTTTTAAACTTAGTACCCCCAAAGTTATTTGAGATATTAATAGTAATAAAGCTGAAATCAGAAATTTCCAATTATTTTTAAATAAATCAAACTTTAAAAATGAAACCAATATTATTGATATAACTGAAATACAAACTGGAATTGCGAATAATTTATGAGAATTTAATACAATACAGTTTTGATTAATAGATAAACATAGATGTGCTGACCATGTTGAAGAAAGTCTTACGCCAATAACTGATTGAACTAAAGTAAGAGCAAGAGGTATTGATAAAAGATATTTCCACCAAAGAATATTTTTATCCATTTCTTTATTTATTAAAGCTTGATTTACATAAATAGCTGTTATCAAAATAATAAATGCTATTAAAAGATGACTCATTACAGAGAGAGAGGAAAGCATATTGATAACTGTTAGTGCTCCTAATGTTCCTTGCAAAATAATTAAAAAAACTAAAAAAGAATATATTTTTGGTAACCAATTAGGCAAGAATTTTCGCCAAAGAAAAGATAATACGAATTGAGTAACAATTAAAATGCCAACTAAGAAAGCATCCAATCTATGAAACCATTCAAGAAATACCCTTAAATTCATATGGGTAAGGGGTAAAAAAGTTCCATAGCATAATGGCCAGTCAGGGCAAGCAAGTCCTGCTTCCATTACCCTAGTTGCACTTCCTATTGCAATTAGAGCAATTATTGCCATTACGGTATGATTGCCCAACTTAAGCAATGATGATTTATATTTTTTTTGATTAATCTCGAATTGATTCAAGAAATTAAACATATTATTTTTGAATACTAATTTAATTTTTAAAGACAAACATTAATAAAAACTGAATGTTTTTTATTTACTTAATTTTTCAATAAAAAATTGTACTTTCCTAACAAAAAATTTATAAAAGTAACTTTACATACATATTTTTCTTTTAATTATTAAGAAGTTATGAATTTATAGAATTTTCCTTTAACAAATAATGCAAAAAACTTAAAAGGTAATATCTTAAAAATATAAACTAATTAATGAAAATTGTTAAATAAATCTTATTATTTAATTCCTATTATTTCGATAATAATTGGTATATCTTTTTGGATTGGTTTTAGTGTAAATCTACTTCCTGAAGAAGCTAGCATTAACGCACCTATATATGATGAATTATTTAAAATCCTTTTCATTATTGGATTGATATTATTTATAGGTATGACAGCTTTAGTAATATATAGCTTATTTAAATTTAGAAAAAAAGAAGGGGAATTTGGAGATGGAATTGCATTAGAGGGAAATTTAAGCTTAGAAATAATTTGGACTGTAATTCCATCAATTATTGTTTTATTTGTAGGTATTTATAGCTATAACATTTATGACCGAATGGGAGGAATGAATGAGTTAAATCATAACCATGCGAACATGAATGCAAATGATGAAAAAATTTGGGCGGGAATAAGTCAAGGTAATAATAGTAATTCTGGTTTAGGTGAAACGGCTATAGAAGTATCAGCAATGCAATTTGCTTTCTTATTTAATTACCCACAAGGAGAATTTATCTCTGGAGAATTGCACGTACCAGTTGACCAAGAAATCTCAATAAAAATGGAGTCCAAAGATGTGATCCATGCTTTTTGGATTCCTGAATTCAGAATTAAACAGGACATAATTCCTGGTCAGCCAACTATTTTAAATTTTACCCCAACCAGAATAGGCAAATATCCAATAATATGTGCCGAACTTTGTGGACCGTACCATGGAGGAATGAGAGCTTCAATAATTGTTGAAGATAAATCTGATTATGAGAAATGGTTTAACCAAAATAATAAAACTAACTTATAAAAATGACTATCTTAATAGACAATAAAACTAAAGTAAAAGAAAGTTTACAACCGAAAGGTTTCCTAAGATATTTCAGTTTTAGCTTAGACCACAAGGTAATTGGTATTCAATATTTAGTTTGTGGTTTTCTCTTTTATTTAGTTGGAGGAACTCTTGCAAGTGCTATAAGAATAGAGCTCATAAGCCCCCTATCGGACTTCTTACCAAGGGATGTTTATAATCAGGTTCTTACTCTCCATGGGACAATTATGATTTTCCTATGGATTGTACCTGTGGTAAATGGTGCTTTTGGGAATTATTTAATACCTTTTTACGTAGGTGCGAGAGATATGGCTTTCCCAAGGTTAAATGCTGTTGCTTTTTGGTTAATCCCACCATCAGGTTTAATGCTAATAGCAAGTTACTTTATTGAAGGTGCTGCCCAATCAGGCTGGACGGCATATCCACCTTTAAGCATAACGACACCTCAATCTGGACAAATAATTTGGATATTGAGCGTTTTGCTTCTTGGTGGCAGCTCTATTTTTGGTGGCATAAACTTTATCGTTACAATTTTAAAATTAAGAAGACCAGGATTAAAACTTATGAATTTACCTATGTATTGCTGGGCAATGCTAGGAACAAGTATTTTAGTCGTTTTATCAACTCCTGTATTAGCAGGAACTTTAATATTATTAAGTTTTGACATTGTTGCACATACTGGATTCTTCAATCCTGCTCTTGGAGGGAATGTTGTTGTCTACCAGCATTTATTTTGGTTTTATTCTCATCCTGCTGTTTACATAATGGTTCTCCCTGCGTTTGGATTGGTAAGCGAAATACTTCCCATTCATTGCAGAAAACCACTTTTTGGATACACAACTATGGTCTTTTCAATTATGGGTATAGTTGTCCTTGGTTTAGTGGTTTGGGCTCATCACATGTTTACAAGTGGTACTCCTCCTTGGATGAGATTATTTTTTACAATAGCCACAGCATTTATTGCCGTTCCTACTGGAATAAAATTTTTTAACTGGGTTGCCACAATGTGGGGCGGAAAAATATCGCTAAATAGTGCAATGTTATTTTCATGTGGATTTATAATAAATTTTGTATTTGGAGGTATTACTGGAGTTGCTCTTGCACAAGTGCCTTTTGATATTCATGTGCATGACACTTATTTTGTAGTTGCACATTTTCATTACATTGTTTATGGTGGCTCAGTTTTTGTCATATTTTCATCAATTTATCACTGGTATCCAAAAGTAGTAGGAAAAATATTAAATGAAAATTTAGGTTATTTGCATTTTGCTCTTACCTTTATTGGATTTAATTTATGTTTCGCACCGCAACATTGGCTTGGATTAAATGGAATGCCAAGAAGGGTTGCCGAATATGATCCCCAATTTCAATTCGTAAATCAAATTAGTAGTATTGGAGCCTTACTTATGGCAATTAGCACTATACCTTTTCTAATTAATATATTCATAAGCTTTAAAAAAGGAAAAATTGCAGGTAACAATCCATGGAATGGTCTTACCCCCGAATGGTTAACAACTTCACCTCCTCCTGTAGAGAATTGGGAAGGTGAGGCTCCATTAGTAAATGAACCTTATGGATACGGGAAAGATTATCTCTCATGCAAATAAATTTAAAATAATATTATGACAATACTAAACAATTCTGATGAGATCAAAAAAAGTGAAATCGAACTAATTAATCATCACGAGGATTATAGAATTTTTGGTTTAATAATTTTTTTAATCGCAGATGGAATGACCTTCGCGGGTTTTTTTGCAGCTTACCTAACATATAAAGCTGTCAATCCATTGCCAGAAGGATCAATATATGAACTTGAACTAGCTATCCCAACTTTAAATACTATTCTTTTGCTTGTTAGTAGTGCAACCTTTCATAAAGCAGGGAAAGCTCTTGTTAATCAAAAAAATGATATTTCACAAAAGTGGTTATTAGTAACTGCATCATTAGGAATTACTTTTTTAATATGTCAACTTTATGAATACTTCAACCTGCCATTTGGCCTCACTGATAATTTATTTGCTAGTACTTTTTATGCCTTAACTGGTTTTCATGGATTACATGTTACTCTTGGTACGCTAATGATACTTATAATTTCATGGCAAACAAGAATTAACGGAGGAAGAATTAGTTATAAAAATATGTTTCCATTAGAAGCTGTTGAATTATATTGGCATTTTGTTGATGGCATATGGGTTATTTTATTTATTATTCTTTATCTTTACTGATAATTATTATTAATTTATCAATTATTTTTTTTTTAAATTTAATTACCACAATTATGATAAATAACAATAATATTTCATTGATTAAATAATGCTTGTAGGAAAAGAGCTACTAGAAAAATCAAAATTGTTAAGTAAGAAATCTGAGGAAGAAATAGCAAGAGGATGCGGCTATATTGGACCTAGTGGGAGGGTTTTAAGAAAAAGTTTTTATAAGGCTTACATAGAAGCAAAATATGGTAGATCATTAAAAAAAATTAGTGCTGGAAGATCAGGCAATAGATCATCTAGAGGGAGGCAAGCAGAATTTAAGACTAAGGTTCATGGAAACGGTAATTTATTAATAGGACATTCTTATACAAAAAAGTTAGGTTTAATTCCTGGACAAGAATTTCAAATTCATATCAAAAAAGAATCAAAAATTATTCATCTTATACCTATTAAATAAATTTATTTTACCCAACCATTTTCTTGAAGCCAAAGAAGATTTATATTATCATTTTTTGATTCTTTATTACTCGACAATAGTAGTTTTTCTACATATTTGACTAGAGCATCAGCCTCAAGATTTACATCCTGTCCTATTGAGAGAAGTTTAAGATTTGTATTATTCCAAGTATGCGGAATGACGGCGATTTTAAATATCTCTCCATTATTTTTCTGTTCGGCAATAGTAAGACTAATACCATTAACGCAAATACTACCTTTCTCTACAATATATTTTGAAAATTTTTTATCTTTCCACTTTAGAGAAAGAATCCAAGATTTACTTAATTTCTCGATATCAACAACTTCACCAAGGCCATCAATATGACCACTAACAATGTGACCACCTAATCTATCAGAAATTCTTAAAGCAGGTTCTAAATTTACAATTGAATTTAAAATAGATTTACCTCCTAAGGAAGTTTTTTGCATTGTCTCTTCACTTATATCAACAGTAAAGCTTTTGTCAAAATATTCCTTTACTGTCAAACAAATTCCATCAACAGCAATGCTATCACCAATGTTTATATCGAATAAATTATCGCAAATTTGAATTGAATATGTATTGTTTTCTTTTTTTATTTTGCCAGTTGCCTGTACTATTCCAGTAAACATACATTTAAGAGATAAATCTTTTAAAAATCATTTACTATTTACATAAACATATAAATGACTATAAATATATATTAAGAGATAATTTCATAATTAGATTAAGTTAGAAGTGATTATTAATTCTCAAAAAAGATCATTTGGAATAGGTCCCAAGGTAAGTTTATTTACATTAGGGACAATGCGTTCCGTAGAAAGTGCGATAAGAATGTACGATATTATTAAATTAGCCTATTTTGCAGGTATAAATCACATTGAAACAGCTCCATCTTATGGGAGAGCTGAAATCTTAATTGGTGAAGCACTCGATAAATTAGATCAATTTGAAAAAGTCTCAAAAAAAAATTGGGTAATAACAACCAAAATTTTGCCAAAAGGGAATTTTAATGAATTAAAAGAAAAATTTTTTGACTCATTAAATAATTTGAATATCAAAAAAATTAATAATTTAGCTATTCATGGTCTTAATCTTTTTGAACATCTTGAATGGGTTCTTGATGGGGAAGGAAGAAAATTTATTAATTGGCTATTGAGTCAAAAGTTAATTGATCAAATTGGTTTTAGTTCCCATGGAGACTTTCAATTGATAAATTCTGCAATTAATTCTGATTTTTTTAATTTTTGTAGTTTACATTTACATTTTTTTGATCAATCAAAAATTCCATTAGCAAAGAAAGCTTTAAGAAAAAATATGGGAGTTATGGCTATTTCTCCAGCTGATAAAGGGGGTAAATTGTATTTACCAAGTGATATTTTAAAAGAAGCTTCTAAACCGTATCATCCACTTGAGATTGCTTACAGATTTCTACTATCAAAGGGAATAACAACATTATCATTGGGTGCTAGCAAACCTAATGATTTTGAATTACCTATTAAATTAGCTAATTCTTCACAAAAGCTATCGAGTTTAGAGATTGACATAATTGCAAATATTGAAAATGAATCAAATAAAAGATTAGGCACAACGAAATGTGAACAATGCAGAGCTTGTCTTCCCTGTCCAAGTGAAGTCCCAATTCCTGAAATATTAAGATTAAGGAATATGTATATTGGAAATGGACAAGAAGAATTCGCTAAAGAGAGATATAACTTAATTGGTCGAGCAGGTCATTGGTGGGAGACAAAGAATGCCAATAATTGCATGAGCTGTAATTTTTGTGTGCCAAAATGCCCCAATAAACTTGACATACCAAGTCTTCTTAAAGAAACGCATCATTTACTTCTTGACAAACCTAAAAAGCGATTATGGGGCTGATGATTTCTTCCATATTTTTTCTAATTCAACTTTCTCAGATTTTTTTAAAGAACTAAAAGACCAACTATTTCTCCAACATTCTTCTGTTGGTCTTTTAAATAATCTTGATGATTTACTTGTATCCCTATATTGACTCTGAATATATTGGTTATTAAAAGGTAAATATAATCCATCTTTATTTAATGTATTTAATGAATTTTTATCTAATAATGTATCAATCCAATTCATTAAAAGAGTTTGATTAAAATTATTTTTTATTAAAAGAAAATTCCACATTAAAGGTACCCCTTGATTTGGAAATACTAATGAAAGCCTAGAATCAATTTTTAGGTATTTTTCACAAATTGTTAAAGGCAAAATTGCTAATACAGCATCTGTATTTATTAACCAATCAATCGCATTTATATCATCATAAATATTATCTTGTTTAATAATTGCATTTATTGCATTTTTATTGTTAATTTTTTCAGCTATTGAAATCAAAATTCGTGGACTATTAGGCAAAATCATTTTTCCAATAAAATCTCTTGATAAAAGAAAATCCCAATTACTTTTATTTGTTATTTTATAACGCTCATTATTTTTTATAATTACTGCATAAGGAATAACACTAATTGGATAAAGTTTTTTTCGTTCAATCAACTCCCAATTATTTAAATAATTTTTAGATCTTTCATCGAGATAATTAAATAGAGCATCACTAATATCATTAAATTCATTTAGTTTTACTCTACTTAGCCAACCATCATTAATCAGAATTAAATCTTTATCTCTAAAATTTTTATTTAAATTATCTTCTTTGTAATTTAAATGTTCTTTTTTCCAATCTTTAGGTAATAAATTTATAAAACTTTCTGGAAAGAAATTCTTATAAAAACCTATTGAAAAATTTTTAGATAATCCTTTGCATGAAGTTAAAAGAAACAAAACAGATAATTTTGCGATATTTAAAAACTTCCTTCTTGTAAATTGGTTATTGATCATTGATACTCTTTGTATGAGGAAATTTGGCCAACCTCTTTCATTCTTTTAATAGTTGACTCGCATTCTGAAACTATCTCTTCATATTTAAAACCTTTTAAATACGCTAAGAGTGATAGTCCTCCAGCTCCAACCCCCTCCTTAACATAACCTTTTTCATAATCTCTTAATTCTTTAATCTTTGATGAATGAAAATTTAAACCACTAGCAAAACCAAATAATTTAACTTTATGCTTATCTGCCACTTTCTTTAAAAGTTTTTTTAATGATTCGTCATAAGTTAACCATCCTGTTGTAATGACAAATACTCTCTCTGAAAAAAACTGCTTTTCAGCTAATGATATAAATTCTAAAGCAAGTAACAATATTGCAACCATTTGACTTCCTCCTGCCAATATAACTGTATTATTTGACTTTCTAGCGCCTATTAGAAGTCCCATTGAGAAGGCCTGAAATGGATCACCTAAGGCAGAAATAACATCTATTGAAGTAAAGTTACCATCTAAATTTGCATTTAAAAGACCAGTTCTTATAATTTCTGATTTTAATTTTCTCGGAGGTATTAAAAGACTACTTCCAACTAAATCAGCAACATCTAAACCAAAAGCCTCCATAATTGCTTGAGCAGTCGTAGTTCCACCAGGAACTGATTCAGATATTACGATAGGTTTATTTGTCATCAATCCAATAGAAAGTCCTTTTTTATAAAGATTACTAACCCTTGATTTATCCATCGTTTTCCCAGTACTTAAGCAATTTGATGGATTTTCATAAGTCTTTTCAACTAATACATGTCGAAAGTAAGGTTTTTTATAAACACCAATAGGGATAACTATTAAATTTGCATCTAAAAGTACCCTGCAAACATTAGTTATAAGAGCTGGAGTAACTCCTGCTTTTAGAAATGGCAACTTATATTTGCAGTCCTTAATTGATCCAAACAAACAAAATTCTGCATCAGCTAATGCAGTTATTTTTCTAGAATGAGAATCAATGCCTGCTGCAGAAATTCCTTTTATTTGAGAAGTATGTGTTCCAGCAATAATTAAATAAAATAAAAAACTATCAATATCATTTTTAATAATATTTATCTTATTTAAAATTTCACTTCTACTTATGTCACTTCCGAAGTATTTAATATCATATTTTAATTTCTCCATCATTTCTTAATTAAATTAAAGATTTAAATCTACCAAGCCACTTATTCTATTTGGAGGCTGTGGAATGGATGATTTTAATCTTGGAAAAACTGCATATGCAATTATATGAATAGTTAAAACATATACAAGTTCCTGAAAAATAACTAAAAATATTGCGACCAACTGAATTAGTGTTATTGAAGGAGACCAAGAAATATCTATTATTGAAGTCAAGTTTTGAATTAAACCATAACTAGCACGTGTAACTACAATCCAAAGATTTTCTCCAACCAAAATTGAAATAGCCAATACTCTTATAAGAAATCCAGAAGTTCCAATTAAAATTCCTGAAAACAAACTAAACCACCAATTTTTATTTTTAAGCCAACACCAACCTAACCAAAAGGATAGAGTTCCATAAGGGAACAAAAATAAAGGCCCTCTGATTGGCCCCATAAGGATTATTAATAGAAGAATTTGAACAAAAATACCATTCAGAGCAACTTTTGTTCCTCTTCTTAATTGGAGCAAAGATATAGGCAGAGGTAATATAAGCCTTAAAAGAGCACCTCCAATAGGCAAATAATAAAGAGCAATCCAAAGCAAAGAAGCAAGTGAAGCAAGATAAGAAGGTTCAATTAAATCTAAAGCTTGGGATTTCTTTGTTATTTTCATTGGAATTTATTAAAAAATTTTACATTTATTTTTTATTTTGATTTAATTCAGGAATTAACTCTATTTTTTCAATTTCAAATTTAATATTTCCATTTCTCAAAACTTTTGAAAAATTTTCAGTAGGGGAAGTGGGATCAACTTTCCTTAAAATCACAAAAACTCTATATGACTTTGGATTATAACTCTGATTTAGTTTTATTATTTTATTTGAATCAATAGTCTTAGTAGAAACTGAGTTATCAATATTTTGAGGTTTCTCATCATAATTAACTTTTGTTTTATTGGATTTATCTTTATTTTTTAATAACTTCTCATCTTTGGAAATTATATTGCTATTTAATTTTTTATTAATATCGTTTTGCGATAATTTATTAGAATTATTATTCTTAAAACTAGATTCTAAGAAATTTCCTATCTTCCCACCAGAACATGATTGTAATAAAAAAAATGAAATCAAAAAAACAAAATTAGAGATTTTGTTTAACATATTCAATTCTTTGCTCTCTTAGAATTTTTTACTTTAGAATTTTTTCTTCTTGGCACCTTTGAATTTTTCTTTGTAAGATTAACACCATCTTTTAATTTTTCATTTATCAATTTCAATATTTCTTCAATTGATAATTTTTCTAAATCTGTTTCTTTTGGCAAAGAGATATTCACTTTTCCATACTTAGCATACATTCCGTATGGTCCATTCAAAATCTGAATATTTTCACTATAGCCTTCAGGCTTTCCATAATCTTTTAAAACAGCTTTGCCGCCTCTTCCTAATTTTGGCATAGCTAAAACTTCTATTGCCCGTTGTAAATCAACTTTAAACACATCATCTTCCTTTTTTAAAGATCTATTCTCAGAATCATTTTCATTTTTAATCCATCTTAAATATGGCCCAAATCTGCCTCTATCAGCTTCTACAATACCTCCTTCAGGATGTTCCCCTAACAGCCTAGGCAAGCTAAGCAATTCAAGCGCTTGATCTAATGTAAGATCATCTGTTTTCAATTCTTTTGGCAATGAAGCTCTTCTTGGCTTTTCATTATTATCTTCATTATTACCTAATTGAACATAAGGTCCATAGGGCCCAAATCTTAAGAAAACTTTTTCACCAGTCTTTGGATCTTGTCCCAGATCTGAAGGTCCACTTAAAATCTGATTAACTTTTTTTTCATCTAAATCACCAGGAATAATATCCATTGGCAAATTACCTTTTGCCTGAATTTCATTTCCAGAGGAATCTAATCTTGTACCCTCAAGCCATGGTCCATTTGATCCTATCCTTACAACACAAGGTAAATCGTCAAAATCTACTTGCCTATAAGCTTTACCATCAATATTTCCTTCAGTTTTTTGGACTTTAATTTCTAGACCATTCTTACCTTTATAAAATGTTTCTAAATAAGGTAACCAATCTAAATCTCCTGAAGATATTTCATCCAGAGATGACTCCATTTTTGCTGTAAATGTAGTATCAACTAAATCAGGAAAATGTTCTTCCAAAAGTGCAGTGACGGCGAAGGCAGTAAAAGTCGGTGCTAAAGAATTATTAGATATCTGTGCATAACCTCTATCTACAATTGTACCTATTATGCTTGCATAAGTTGAGGGTCTACCAATACCCTCTTTTTCTAAAATTTTTACAAGCGCGGCTTCAGTATATCTTGAAGGAGGTTTTGTTTCATGTGAGATTGCATCATTAGTAACTAAATCTAAGTCAGATCCAGGCACTAAATTAGGGAGTATAACTTCTTGTTGCTCAAGAGCGGCTCCTGGATCATCGCTACCCTCAACATAAGCCCTAAAAAAGCCTGGGAAATCGATACTTTTACCACTTGATTTAAAAATAGCTTTATCTGCAGAAATCTCTGCATTAATCATTGTTAACCTAGCCTCAGCCATTTGGCTTGCTACAGTTCTTTTCCAAATAAGTTCATATAATGATAAATCTCTTCCTGTTAATTCTGTTTCTTTAGGTGTTCTAAAGTTTTCTCCAGCAGGCCTTATCGCTTCATGTGCTTCTTGTGCATTAATTGCTTTTGAACTAAATTGACGAGGTTTATCAGACAAGTAGTTTTTTCCATACTTTAATTGAACACAATTTCTTGCTGCTTTAATTGCTTGTTCAGATAAATGAACAGAATCAGTCCTCATATAAGTTATAAAACCTCTTTCATATAAGCCTTGAGCACATCTCATTGTCTCTCTTGCAGAAAGTCTTAATTTTCTATTAGCTTCTTGTTGCAAGGTACTTGTTGTAAAAGGAGGTACTGGTCTTCTAAATGATGGCTTTTTCTCCAACTTTTCCATTTTCCAATTAACTTTTGATAAGGATTTAACAAGGTTAAATGCTTTAACTTCATTTAAAATTATTGATTTATTTCCTTTTTTTAACTGCCCAGTCTTTTCATCAAAATCTGAACCATTGGCGATCTTTTTTCCCTCCAAGCTAAATAACTTAGCTTCAAAAGTTTTCCCCTCACATATTAATTTCGCTTTTAAATCCCAATAATAAGCTTTTTCAAATGACCTTCTTTCTCTTTCTCTTCTTACTAATAATCTTACAGAAACAGACTGAACTCTTCCTGCAGATAATCTAGGGGCTACTTTCTTCCACAATAGTGGTGATAATTCATAACCAAAGAGCCTATCAAGTATTCTTCTTGTTTCTTGAGCTTGAACTAATTCCATATCAATATCCCTTGTTTGATCAAGAGCTTTATTAATAGCCTTTTTTGTTATTTCATGAAAAACCATCCTTCTAGTTGGTATTTTAGGTTTAAGAATTTGCGTTAAATGCCAACTAATACTCTCACCTTCTCTATCTTCATCAGTAGCAAGGAGTAATTTTGTAGCACCTTTCAGTGCATTTTTAAGATCTTTTACTACTTTCTTTTTATCTTTTGGAACAACATAGAGAGGTTCAAAATCCTCAGTTGTGTTTACACCAATTCTTGACCATTTTTCTTTTTTTAAGGATGCTGGTATTTCGCCTGCTCCTTTAGGCAGATCTCTTACATGTCCCATTGAAGCTAATACTTCATAATTGGAGGGCAAAAATCTTCTTATAGTTTTTGCTTTAGTGGGACTTTCTACAATAACGAGTGTGTGTTCCAAGGGAATTTCAATAAAATAGTTTTTTTATTCCTTAGGGCATAATATGATTAATTGAATGTTTTTCAAGCAAAACTTCTTGAGAATTACAATTAACCTGCTCACAAATTATAATCAAGATATTATTAACTATTAACAACTAAATCTATTATTTTAAAAAAAAGTGCCTAACGAAATTCTTACTGTTAATTTAAATACTCTAGCAATTATTCCTGAAGCTTTTATTTTGCTAGGTATCGTGGGTACTCTTATCGTAGATCTAGCTGGAGAAAAGACCGCTTCCCGATTAGCACCAATAATATGTTACGTATCTATAAGCTCAGCTCTTCTAACTATATTTTTGCAATGGAATAATCCTGCAGGAAAAGCCTTCTTCGGTTCTTTTTACTCTGATAATCTTTCATTAGCATTTAGAGCTATTATTGCACTTTCAACATTAGTTTCCTTATTAATAAGTTGGAGATATACGGAACAAAGTGGAAGTCCCATTGGTGAATTTGCTGCAATAGTTTTATCAGCCACTCTTGGGGCAATGCTTTTATGCGGTTCTACAGACTTAATAAGTGTTTTTATTTCTTTAGAGACACTTTCTGTCGCAAGCTATTTACTTTCGGGTTATTTAAAAAGAGATCCTAGAAGTTCAGAGGCAGCTTTAAAGTATCTTCTAGTAGGTTCTGCTGCAGCTGCTGTTTACTTATATGGTTCATCACTTTTATATGGACTTAGCGGCTCTACAAATTTAACCACAATTGGTATTGAAATAATTAATAAACCCTCTTTCATCACATCACTATCCTTAGTCTTCGTATTATCTACAGTTGCTTTCAAAATTGCAGCTGTCCCTTTCCATCAATGGACACCTGATGTTTATGAGGGGTCGCCGACTCCAGTAGTAGCTTTTTTATCTGTAGGCTCTAAAACTGCAGGATTTGCTTTTGCGATAAGAATACTAACAACAACTTTTACAGCTTTTGATGATCAATGGAAGTTATTGTTTACTATTTTAGCAATTTTAAGTATGGCACTTGGAAATGTTGTAGCTCTAGCTCAAACATCAATGAAACGAATGTTAGCTTATAGCTCAATTGGGCAAGCAGGCTTTGTAATGATTGGTATCGTTTCTGGTACTGAAGATGGACTTTCTGCTGCGGTATTATATTTGGCTGCTTATCTATTTATGAATCTTGGAGCATTCTCTTGTGTCATACTATTTTCATTAAAAACAGGATCTGATAAGATTTCTGATTATTCAGGGTTATACCAGAAAGATCCTTTAATAACTCTTGGATTAAGTATTTGCTTACTCTCATTAGGGGGTTTACCTCCAATGTTAGGCTTTTTTGGTAAAATTTATTTATTTTTTGCCGGATGGGCTAATCATCAATATGCATTAGTAATTATTGGTCTTGTAACTTCTGTTATATCAATCTATTACTATATTTCAGTTATAAAAATGATGGTAGTAAAAGAGCCTCAAGAAGCTTCTGAGATTGTTAAATCCTATCCTGAAACCAACTGGAATATTATAGGTTTACCTCCCTTAAGAGTCGCTTTATACACTTGTGTAGCCGTAACAGCATTAGGAGGAATATTGTCTAATCCACTTTTTAAACTTGCAAATACTGCAGTAACTGAAACTCCTTCTCTCAACAAAATCTTATCTATGGCTATTATTACTTTTGTTAATTAAAAATGAATATAGTCGCTTCACTTAATAAAGTATCAAAAACTTATGGCAAGGATAACTTAATTGTAAAAGCTCTAGACAATATAAGTTTAGATATTCACAAAGGTGATTATTTAGCCGTTATGGGAGCAAGTGGCTCAGGCAAAAGTACCGCAATGAATATTTTAGGATGTCTTGATCGTCCTACTCAAGGTAAATATATGCTTAATGGATCAGCAATTGAAAATTTATCTGACGATGAATTAGCAGAATTAAGAAACAAAAATCTTGGGTTTGTTTTCCAACAGTTTCATTTACTATCAGACGCAACAGCATTGGAAAATGTTATGCTTCCTATGATTTATGCAGGATTTAATTCTATAGAAAGAGAAAAGAAAGCTAAGCAAGCTTTAAGTGAAGTTGGTCTAAAAGAAAGAATAAATAATAGACCCAATCAACTATCAGGAGGTCAACAACAAAGGGTAGCAATAGCGAGAGCAATAATTAATAAACCTTCACTTTTATTGGCCGATGAACCAACAGGGGCGTTAGATTCTAAAACAACTGAGGACGTTCTAGATTTATTCGATAAATTACATCAATCAGGAATTACTATAGTCTTAGTTACTCACGAGGATGAAGTTGCTAGTCGTGCTAAAAAAATTGCTAGATTTAAAGATGGAAAGATTATTGAAATAAAAAATCAATTAAAGATATAAGTTTAAAGTTTTTTTATGATTATCATTAAATATTCTTAAACCACCCATTTCATCTATTCCTTTAATTGTCCAATTTTTATCATAACCGCTTGGTAAGCATTCTTTATTGAGAAACTTATTTGCACCGTATATAATTTGCTTTTTATTCTTGTTGTGTAAAATCGCCTTGTTTAAAACTTTTAAAATATTTGAAGACCAATAGGATTCAGATAGATTTTTTTTACCAAGAATATTTGAAAGAGATATACCCTCATCTGGCGTAACATTATTTAAATTCATACCGATTCCAATTTTTGCATAAAGTACTTCATTACCCCTTGTTATTAATTTTGGCAAAAATCCTAATAATTTCTTTGAACCATAAAAAATATCATTAGGCCACTTTATCTTGACCTCTATAGATTTTTTATAAAACATCTCACAGATGAAAAAGGCTATTGAAACTGGAAAAATATCAGTGTAAAAATCTTTAGAAAATATTGGATATGCTGCACTAAGCCATATACCTCCCTGGGGTGAGATCCATTTTCTTCCATTCTGTCCAACCCCCTTTGCTTGCTTACTTGAGAAGATGGCAATAGGGTGGAATTCTTTTAATTCATTTTTTTTTAGATATTTGTTAAGCTCGATTTCCGTACTACAACATTTATATTTATACATCAATTTCCAATTTGGTAAATTATTCAAGCCATTTTTGTAAAAAAATGATGTTTTTGCTGAAGAACCAATAATTTTCACAAACTTTTAATAATCAAATAAGTTCTCAATACTTATTATTAATAAATAATTTCAGTCTTTGTAATTATACATAACCTGAATTGTTCTATATTAAAGAAATTGAAACAAAGGAATCCTGAAGCTTTAAATAATTGTCTTATAAATTTTAGGAAGTCTTGGTCTGATTTTGATCAATTGCTTAATTTATCAAGTGATTGGGCCAAAGTTGTTGGAAAAGAATTAGCCGAAGAATGCAAACCTTTGAAAATTGAAAATAATATTTTAACGATTGTTGCTAACCATCCACAATGGAGACAAGCATTAATCTACAACAAACACAAATTAAAAGAATCCATTTTAAATTTAGGCATAAATTTAAAAAATATTCGTATAGTTCAAAATTATCAAGATGAATCAAATAAGGATAAAATCTCAAATAATAAATTAATATGGGAAAATCATCCAAGTAGGATTAAAAACCAACAAATGCAAAATTGCAAAGTATGCGAACGACCTGCTCCTCTAAAAGAGATTGAAAGGTGGGGTAAATGCACCTTTTGCTGGAGAGAAACTATTTAGATCATTATTTCTTCAAAAGGAATATACCCATCTGTTTACCAAATAAAGTTATGTACTTAGCTTCTCTAAATCCAATTTTCTTTGCTAGATAAATTAATTTTGCACCTTTTGGATACCCCTCTATGCTTTTTTCAATATAACTATATTCTTCCCTTAAATTAAATAAACCCGATATTGGTACAACTATAAAACGCAAATATAGTTTCTGAAATATTGAAGAAAGAGAATTTTCTTTAGAATGATTAAAATCTAAAAATCCTGCTCTACCATTATCTTTTAAAAGCAAAAAAACCTTTTGAATACCCTCTTCTACATTTCTTAGATTTCTTAAACCATATGACATACAAATACCGTCAAATTTCCTCGAATTTGTATCCAAATCAAAAATATCTTTTTTTTTCCAATAAATAATCTTATCTCCTAAATTATTCGACCTTTTTTGCGCTACTTTAAGAAGTTTTTCTGATATGTCAATTCCAATAACCTTGCCCTTTGGGGTAACTAATTCATTTAATAGAAATGTCATATCTCCTGTTCCACAACATAAATCAGCCCATTCCTCCCCATTTTTTGGCTTTAATAAACTAATTAATTTCCTTTTCCATAAATAATGCAATCCTAGACTGAATAAATTATTAAAGAAATCATATTTATATGAAACTTTATTAAAAAGATTACTAATGTATTTTGAATTTTTATAAATCATTTGAAAAGATTATTTACTTAAAAGTCATTTATTCATTGGGCCTTATTAATAAATTTTTTTCTATTAAATAAGATTTAATTTCTTTAATAGTAAATATTTTGTCGTGCAACAAAGATGCCAAAAGGGCAGCAGATGCTCCACATTCAGTAAATACTTTATATATGTCATTTAAAGAGCCTGCACCACCTGATGCAATAACAGGTATATTGACTGCTTCAGAAACACTTTTATTCAGTTCCAAATCATACCCTTTTTGTGTACCATCTCCATCCATAGAAGTTAATAATATTTCCCCTGCCCCTAATTCTTCAACCTTTTTAGACCAACTTATGACATCAATACCTGTATTAATCCTACCTCCGTTAATATAAACCTCCCATTTATTATCTTGATTAATTTTTTTTCTAGCATCAATAGCGATAACGATACATTGGCTACCAAATTTTTCAGAACTATCTTTAATTAATCTTGGATTACTTACTGCAGAAGAATTTAAGCTGACTTTATCTGCCCCTGCTCTTAATAGATCATTAATAGACTCAATAGACTTTATTCCACCACCAACGGTAAAAGGTATTTTTACAGTTTTTGCTGTCCTTGAGACAAGATCTATTAAAGTCTTTCTATTCTCAAAGGTCGCCTTAATATCCAAAAACACTAGCTCATCAGCTCCCTCATCTGAATATAAACATGCTAGCTCAACAGGATCTCCAGCATCTCTAAGATTGATGAAATTGACTCCCTTAACAACTCGACCATTTGCTACATCAAGGCAGGGTATTAAACGAAGAGCAACCATTTTAAAAAAAATTGTCCAAATGCTGTTAGTCTTGCATAATAGCTTCTATTCTTTAATGTTATGGCTAAAACAAAATTGTTACCAAAAATTGGAAGTAAAGTAAAAATCAATTTTGAAAAAGTAAAAGATCGATTACCGACAAAACTTGTAGAACAAATAGATTCTAATCCTAAAGCAGTGATAGTAGGGTATAAAATGACTGATGGAAGAAGCATTGGTTTGATCCTAAAATTTGATTCTGGACAAGAAAATTGGTTTTTCCCTGAAGAAATCGAACGAGGTTAATTTTAAGTGAATGATCCAAAACAATTATTAGGAATCAAAGGCGCATCTGAGACTTCTAGTTTATGGAAACTCAGAATACAATTAATGAAGCCAATAACTTGGATTCCTTTAATATGGGGAGTAATTTGTGGTGCAGCAGCAAGTGGGAATTTTACTTGGACAATTAATAATGTGTTGGCATCATTGGCATGTATGTTAATGAGTGGACCATTACTTGCAGGCTATACGCAAACAATTAATGATTATTTTGATAGAGAAATTGATGCAATTAATGAACCAAATAGGCCAATTCCTTCTGGTGCGATATCAATCAAACAAGTAAAATTGCAAATCTGGGTTTTACTAATTTTAGGATTAATTGTTGCATATATGTTAGATATATACGCGCAACATACTTTCCCATCTGTATTTCTTTTAGCTTTGGGAGGATCTTTTATAAGTTATATTTATTCTGCTCCACCACTAAAATTAAAACAAAATGGATGGTTAGGAAATTATGCATTAGGAGCATCATATATAGCTCTTCCGTGGTGGGCAGGACAAGCTCTATTTGGGAAGTTAACAATCATTACTGCTTTGTTAACTCTTGCTTATAGTCTTTCTGGATTAGGAATTGCTGTTATTAATGATTTTAAAAGTGTTGAAGGAGATTCAAAGTTAGGACTAGATTCTTTACCAGTAGTTTTTGGTATTAAGAATGCTAGCAGAATAAGTGCTGGTCTTATTGATATCTTTCAGTTGGCGATGGTAGCAGTACTTATAATTATTGGTCAACATTTAGCCTCAGTAATTTTAGTTTTATTAGTAATCCCCCAGATAACATTCCAAGAAATGTGGTTATTAAGAGATCCCCTTAAATTTGATGTAAAGTATCAGGCTAGTGCTCAACCATTTTTAATTACAGGAATGCTTGTAACTGCATTAGCTATTGGACATAGTTTTCTTGTAGCCTAAATTGCTTAGATTGAAGCACATAATTTTATTAATCTCGCCAACATTATTTGTTTTTTATTGGTTTCTTTTTTATAAGTAATTTTATTAAAAATAATTTTAATTATAAATCTAATAATAAATATAATTTAAAAAATAATTTCTCATATGAGATTAACTATTCTCAAGGCAAAATACTGAGTAAATTAAGCCAAAAATTTAATACACAAGATGAAAAAGAGAAAATACCTGAACTAATAAAATATGCATTTATTTCTGCTGAGGATAAAAGATTTCTTAAACATAATGGTATAGATATATTAGGATCAACAAGAGCATTTATAAATAATATTCAAAGTGGATATATAAAAGAGGGAGGTAGCACAATAACGCAACAGGCATCTAGATTGATTTTTTTAAATAATGAAATTAGCATTGCAAGAAAAATTAAAGAAATACTAATTGCAGTAATATTGGATTACAAATATAGTAAAAATCAAATACTTAAGATCTATCTGAATGAGGTTTATTTGGGAGAAGGAGCAAAAGGAATAAATGAAGCATCACAAATTTATTTTGGCAAACTTATTAGTGAGTTAACATTATCTGAGGTAGCAATGTTAGCAGGATTAGCTCCTGCTCCAAACTTTTATTCACCTTATCAAAATTATGACTTAGCTATTCAAAGAAGAGATAAAATTCTTCGATTAATGTATATAGAAGGTTATATTGATAAGATCAATTTTGAAAAAGCTTTATTAGAAAAAATTAAAGTTATTAATAAAATAAATAATCAAGATAAACTCTTAATTAATTTTATTTTGACTGAAGCAGCAAATAAAATAAGTAAAAAAATAAGTTATCAAATTGATGATCATATAATAATTAGTTCTAGTATCGAAAAAGAATGGCAAAACAAAGCCCAAAAACTTTCTCAAGAATTATTACCTGAAGGTCTTGAGGTGGGCTTAATATCAATTGAATCAGATACTGGACTTATAAAAACTATGATAAGCGGTAGATACCCGGAATTTAATCAATTTAATCGCGCTATATCGGCTATAAGACCTTTAAGCTCTACATTTAAAATAATTCCATATTGTTTAGCTTTCTTAGAAGGAAAAAGTCTTTTAGATACTTATGATGATTCTCCCACTTGCTGGGAGAATTATTGCCCTAAAAATTTTTCTAACTTTTATCAAGGGAAAACTACATTAATTGAATCTTTTAAAAATTCATCAAATATAGTACCTATAAAAATTTCATATCAATTTGGTTTAAAAAAGGTAATAAATCTAGCCAATAAATTTGGCATAAAATATAAAAAAGATCTAGGTTCTTATTTGCCCATTGCAATAGGCGCCTATGGCGACAGTCTTTTAAATATTACGAAGGCTTATTCAATAATTAATAACAAAGGTGAATTAATAAAAACGAGCGTTTTAAAGAAAATAAAATCAAAAAAAGGTAAATTAATCTGGGAAAATAAATTTCAAACAAAAAAAATAATTGATAAAGAAATAGCAAATAAATTAAATTATCTTTTAGAAAACTCTGTGCAGGGAGGAACTAGTATAGCAGCTTCAATTGATGATAGAAAAATATATGGGAAGACTGGGACTTCAGATCTAAATAGAGATCTTTGGTTTATTGGATCCATTAATAATTTAACTACAGGTATATGGATTGGCTTTGATGATAATAGAGCTACAAATTTTTCAAGTGGAACTTCTGCAAATTTTTGGAAGACATATATTGAATCAATAAATATATAATCCAAAAAATAAAAAATTATTTTTTATATGAAATAATTGCAGCGTAAAATCCATCTCCTGCTTCATCGTTATTGGGTAATATCTGTTTCTCAAACACCAATTCTAAATCATTATTATTCTTTAAAAATTTCTCAATGAGTAAATTATTTTCACTTGGGCAAATTGTACAAGTTGAATAAACTAGTAAACCATTTTTATTAAGTAAAGGAACAATAGTTTCCAACAATTTTTCTTGAATAGTTATTAATTGATCAATAGTTTCTTTTGTTATCTTCCATCTTGCATCAGGATTTCTTGCCAAAGTCCCTAAACCAGAACAAGGGGCATCTATTAGAATTTTATCAAAATAATTAATATATTCAGGCTTAATATCTAAAAGTTTTGTAGCGTCAATTTTTAAAAATTTTACACTTTTAATATCTAATCTTTCTAAATTTTCTTTCAATAACTTTAATCTAATACCCGATCTATCAATAGCTAAAATTTCTGCATCATCTTCAATTAATTGTGCCAAATGCGTTGTTTTAGTTCCAGGAGCAGCACAAGCATCAAGAATTTTATCTCCTTTTATTGGGCTCAAAAGAGGTGCAACCCATTGAGAGGATCTGTCTTGAATTAACCATTTTCCTTCAAAATAACCAGGAAGTTTTCGAATTGATCTTGGCTTACTTTTTAGCGCCAATCCATTTTTTAATTTATTTATAGGTCCAGCATCAATATTATTTCTTTTTAAAATCTCTAAACATTCTTTAATTGTTGTTTTCATTGTATTAACTCTTAAGTCAATATTGGGCTTTTTATTAAATGCCATCGCAATTTTTTCAGTTTCATTAATTCCATACCAAGTAATCATTTCATTGATAAGCCATATAGGTAATGATTCTTTCACAGAAATTCTTTCTGCCTGATTCATGGGTAATTCAGGAAGATCATTAATCTTTAATTTCCTAGTTGCATTTCTAAGAACTGCATTAACTACTCCGCTTAATTTATTTAATTCTGTTTTTTTAGCTATTTCAACAGTTGTAGAGATGGATGCAGAATAGGGTATTTTATCCATCTTCAATATTTGATATAAGCCTATATGAAATAACCATCTCAATTTGGGAGGTTGTTTTTTATGATTTAATTTCGAAGTGTGGTCAATCCAATAGTCTAAAAAATTTCTATATCTAATACATCCAAATGACAACTCAGTGATGAATGCAATATCAAGTGATGTGAATTTATACTTTGCTAATACTCTTTCTAAAGCTAAATCTGAATACATACCTGAGCTAACTTTTAATAAAATCTCCCATGCTGCTTTTCTTTGTAAATACCCCTCAAGCAAAATATTTTTCAATTACTAATAATATGATAATAATATATTTTTAAACAATATTATTAATTGAAGATTTCATCCAAAAAAAACCTAAAACCGAAACTAAAG
>CACNSV010000011.1 GCA_902623195.1 uncultured Prochlorococcus sp.
TTTTTATAAAGCCCATCTTTTTTTATTAACTCTTTATGTTTGCCTTCTTGAATTATTATTCCTTTATCCATTACTAAAACTCTATCACATGTTGCCGCAACGGATAATTGGTGACTTATCATTAATATTGTTTTGTTTTTATTATCCCTTATCTCTTTGATAATTTTTGATGCAGTTTTATTATCTACACTTGCTAGAGCATCATCTAAAACGATAACAGGAGCATCAACAAGAAGAGCTCTTCCTAGTGCTGTTCTTTGTCTCTGGCCACCACTTAAAGTAATTCCTCTTTCACCTACAATAGTATTATATCCTTTAGGAAAGTTGCTAATATCCTCGCTTAGACCAGCCTTCCTTGCTGATTTTTTTACTAAACTTATAGATGCTTTGGGATCTCCGAACTTAAGATTTTCTGAAATTGTTGATGTGAATAAAAATGCTTCTTGAGGAACAATTGCTACATTTTTTCTTAAGTATTTAAGATCAATTGTTTTTATATCAATATTGTCAATAAATAATTGTTCATTAGGAATATCTATTGTTCTACCTAAAGCTTTTGCTAACGTTGTCTTCCCGCAACCAACTGGTCCTACAATTGCTACTAGCTCACCAGGTAAAATCTTCAAGTTAATACCATCAAGGGAATTCGCTTTAGAACCTTCATATCTTATTTTTAGATCTCTAGCTTCAATTAAACCTTTAATAGCTATGTTTGATTTTTTATTAATTTTATTATTTTTAATTTTAGGTTCACTTTTGAAAATTTCTTCTATTCTATCTAAACTTACTTGCCCTAATTGAAATGTATTTAGTGTAAAGCCTAACAATGCTGTAGGAAAAACTAATCTCTCAACATAAAGAATTAAAGCAACTAATCCGCCAATAGTTATATATCCATTCTCAAGCTGTGATGTACCAAGTGATAATAGAAGTAACAAAGAAATCGAAGAAATACCCTGAAGCAAGGGAAATAATGTACTAGCTGTCCTAGCTAGTTTAATAGCTGCATTTCTATAAGCTTTATTAAATTTATTAAATTGGTTATATTCCGATGATTCTTGTGCATAAATTTTAATTGCACTTATTCCTGACAAATCTTCTTGTATTAAGTCACTTAATTTTGATAGTGCTTCTTGTTGTAAACGTCTTTGATTTACCATTTTTCCGCCAAATAAGCCTACAATTCCAAGAATTATTGGAAAAATTAATAAAGAAGATATAGTTAAAATTTTATTAATGGAAAACATTGATGGTATTGTCAATGAATAAGCTAGGATGATATTACACAAACTTAGTACGGTAAAACCTAATAGGCGCCTAACATTTTCCACGTCACTTGTAGCCCTGGCAATAATATCTCCGCTTCCCATCTTTTGAATCCAATCTGGATCTTGAATAAGTAAGTGGTCGAAAAGTTTTTGTCTTAATTTAACTTCTACTTTTCTTCCAATACCAAAAACTATTTGTCTAGAAGACAATCTGATAACTCCCATTAAAGTAGCAAGAAGAATTAACCACAAAGATTTTGAAATTATAAAATTTCTAGTAAAGTCTTCTTGTAAATTGTCAATGATACTTTTAACTTCTAAAGGAATTATTACACTTAAAATATTTACGATAAATAAAGCTATTGCACCAATTAATAACTCTTTTTTAAATGGCTTAAGATATTTTCTTATAACATTTAATTTAAGATTGTTCATTAAGTTTTTCCAATAAGATTAAGATAATGTTTCATTTTTAAATTTGTGAGCTAATTTTATAAAGATAAGCTTTTTTTACTATGGAAGATGATCAGATTCATCCCCTTCATGATATTGATAGGAATATCATAGATGCTCTTGTTGTTACACAAATACCTGCAGATATTGATTTGATAAATTTAGCAAGATTAATTAACAGATATCGAAATTTTCCTGGAGAAAAAGATCTAAAAAATGATTTAGAAAAAATTTTGAAATTTTGGAATATTTCAGAAAAAGTATTATTTGCAAAAACAAGAGATATTTGGTCAAATAATTTTAAACCGAGTAATGCACCAAAAGATTTAATTGGTTCAGGTTTTGATACTTCTAATTAATCTACCATTTCAAAATGACAATATCTAATCAAATATCTTCAATTCTAGAGTCGATTCTTCAAGGGAATGATTTGGATGAGAACATGGCAAAAATTCTTATGAATTCTTGGCTAAGTGATGATATTTCTCCCATCAAGTCAGCTGCTATTTTAGCAGGCTTAAGATGTAAAAGACTTACAGGTCTAGAGTTAGCAACAATGGCAAATATATTACTTGATGCATGTGTTTTGCCAAAAGCTAGGCCTGATTTATTTCTTGTGGATACTTGTGGGACAGGTGGAGACGGAGCTAATACATTTAATATTTCTACTGCTGTTGCTTTTGTAGCTTCTGCATGTGGAGTAAATGTATCAAAACATGGAAATAAAAGTGCAAGTGGGAAGGTAGGTTCTGCAGATGTTCTATTGAACTTGGGTATAAATTTAAACGCCCCTTTAGAAAAGGTTATAAATGCTTTAGATGATATAGGAATTACTTTTCTATTCGCTCCCGTATGGCATAAATCACTAGCTAAATTAGCCCCTATTAGAAAAGAACTTGGAGTGAGAACCGTTTTTAATCAATTAGGCCCATTAGTAAATCCTTTAAAGCCAAATGCTCAAGTGCTTGGTGTAGCTTCTGAGGATTTACTCAAACCCATGGCATTAGCTTTACAAAAACTAGGGATGCAAAGAGGTATTGTTGTTCATGGATATGGTGGATTGGATGAAGCATCACTAGAAGGGGAAAATAAAATTATTTTTTTAGAGAATGGTGTCTTAAATCCATCTACAGTAAATTTTTCTGATTTTAAATTTAAAAATATTTCTAACGATGAACTCGTTGTGTCTGGAGATTTGACTAATGAAGAAATTCTAATATCTGTATTAAATGGTAAGGGTAATAAAAGTCATATTAGTGTGGTGGCTTTTAATACAGCACTCGTACTTTGGGCTTCTGGCATAGATGATGATCTTTCTAATTGTATTAATTTAGCTTTTAAATCTATAGAAAAAGGTTTGCCAATGCAAAAATTTTTAAAGTTAAAAAGTTATTTAGAGGAAAATTAAAAAAATTAATATTATGAATGAACCTTTTAAAAAAAATGCAAAGCTTCTTCTTAAAAATGGCGTAATATTTAATGGTTATTCCTTTGGTGCGAAAGGTAGAGCAATTGGTGAAGTGGTTTTTAATACTGGGATGACTGGTTATCAAGAAGTTATGACTGATCCTAGTTATTTTGGTCAGATTTTAGTATTTACATATCCAGAAATTGGTAATACGGGTATTAACTTTGAGGATTCAGAATCTGAAAACAATATTGTTAAAGGCATAATAGTCAGAAATTTTTCAAATAATACCAGTAATTGGAGATCAAAATTATCTTTAGACCGGTGGTTAAAAAAAAATAATGTAATAGGTTTATTTGGAATAGATACAAGAGCTTTAGTGAAGATATTAAGAAATAATGGATCAATGAATGGAATTATAACTACTGAGGATATTAGTATCGAAAATTGTAAGAATTTCTTAGATAACACTCCAAGTATGAGCGGATTAAATTTTGCTTCTAAGGTTTCAACAAGTAAAGAATATATTTGGAACCATTCTGAATCTAATTTTTTATTTGGAAACATCACAAGTAATCATAAAAAAGAAAAACTAAAAGTCGTAGCTATAGATTTTGGTATAAAAAAATCAATATTAAATAGATTAACTTACTATGGATGTGATTTAATTGTTCTACCTTCTAAGAGTTCAATTGATAAAGTATTGTCTTATGAGCCAAATGGTATATTTTTTTCTAATGGACCTGGAGATCCTTCGTGTGTTTATGAAGGCATAAAGTTAGCAAAAGATTTAATTGAAATAGGAAATATACCAATGTTTGGAATTTGTTTAGGTCATCAAATATTCGGATTGGCTCTGGGAGGTAAAACTTATAAATTATCTTTTGGACATCGTGGTTTGAATCATCCTTGTGGAATTGGCAATAAAATTGACATAACTAGTCAAAATCATGGCTTTGCATTAGCAGCAGATTCAATCCCTAAAGATATAGCTGAAGTTACTTTTTTAAATTTAAATGATAAAACTGTTGCTGGATTAAAAGTTAAAAATAAGCCAATTTTTAGCGTACAATATCATCCTGAAGCTTCTCCAGGCCCTCATGATTCAGACTATTTATTTCAAAATTTTGTTTCTCTAATGTTAGAAAGATGTTGACATATTCTATTCTTTTGATTTGATAATTACATTTAATAAATTATTTTTTGGAGGAATAAATCATAGAAGACTTCCAAAGACTTACAGTTTCTTTACGTGGAAACATAAGTGTAAAAGCAAAAACAATTATTTTTACTCTCACAGGACAGTTAGATGCCTTTTCTGAGAAACAATTTAAGACATTTGTTACAAGTAATCTTGAAAAGGATCCTATGCCATTTGTGATCGATCTAACTAAGATTGATTTTCTAGACTCCTCTGGTCTTGGAGCACTTGTTCAAACAGCAAAGGAATGTAAAAAACTTAAGCTTGATTTTTCTGTAATTGGAAATTCTAGAGTAGTTCAAACTATTAAATTAGTTCGATTAGGTGAATTTTTAAATTTAGAGTCTAGTTTGGATAATGCTTTACAAAAATTAAAAACTTGAAAAACTGGCTAATTAATTTAGAACCAACAAAAACAACTTTTGAAATAGGAGTTATTCAGCTGGCTTGGTTAGGAGATTCTGTATGGGAATTACATCAAAGAATGAGACACATAAAAATGCCAGCAAAATCAAAGGATTTACACTTATCTGTTGTTAAAAATGTTAGAGCTAATTCGCAAGCAGAATCTTTAATGTTTTTAGAACCATTATTAAATGACTTTGAAATTGATCTTGTAAGAAGAGCTAGAAATAAGACAAAAAGATCTCCCAAAGGTATTCAACCGAATATTTATGCAAAATCCACTGGTTTTGAAACGTTAATTGGTTGGTTATTTTTAAATAATCCAAAAAGATTATCAGATCTTTTTGACCAATTAGAATTAAAATAATTAATAAAATTTTATGAAAAATAAATCAAATTATAAATACGAGAAATTTTCTAAAAATAATTTTAAAGAAAATCAAGAATTAAACAGTTTTAGTAAAAAGAAAGCAAAAAAATCATTGGATTCTCAAAGAAACAATAATAAGCCTCCAAAAAATAAATTTCTTGGAGATAAAAATGATTACGAATATCAATCAAAAAATACTTATAGAAAATCTCATAAAACTTCAAATGAGATAAAAATTCGTAAAAATAACAATCAATTTACTGAAACCAACTTAGAAGATTTTATATGGGGAAAGCATTCAGTCTTAGCGTGTTTAGAGAGTGGCAGACCAATTAACAGAATATGGTGTACTTCTGAAATAAGATCCTCAGAAAAATTTTTTATTTTACTTAAAGAAATTAAAAACAAAGGTGTTCTGGTTGAAGAAGTCTCATGGTCAAGAATTTCTCAAATAACAAGAGGAGCTGTACACCAAGGAATAACTTTACAAGTCTCTTATACAAAGACTTTACCTTTAGAAGAACTTATTAACCTTTCTAGAAAAAATAAGACTTATCCAATATTAATTTGTCTTGATGGAATTACAGATCCTCATAACGTAGGGGCTATTATCAGATCAGCAGAAGCTTTTGGATGTTCTGGTGTAATTCTTCCTCAAAGAAGATCAGCGGGAATAACTGGAACGGTTTCTAAGGTTGCTGCAGGAGCTTTAGAAAATTTATCCATAAGTAGAGTAGTAAATCTGAATAGATCTTTGCAAAGATTAAAAGATGAAGGTTTTTTAGTAGTTGGTTTATCTGAAAAAGCAAAAGATAGTGTGTATAAATTTAAAAAATACATACCATTAGTTATCGTAATTGGTTCAGAAAACAAAGGAATATCTTTAATTACGCAGAAGTACTGTGATTATTTATTGAAAATACCTTTGATTGGTAAGACTGCAAGTTTAAACGCCTCAGTAGCCGCAGGAATATGTATAAGTCATTTAACAAAGTAAAATAAATAAACTTATTGAATAATTCAAATATTTTTAGAGTTTTATCGGAATTTCAATACATAACTTTTTAATATTTACTAATTGTTGAAAAATTAGTCAGAAATTGTATAGAATTTAACAAATTATCTAATGGTCTTATGAGACCTAATAAATTGCTGCGAAAATTAGGAAACAAGTTAGGTTTAGCTTGGTGGGCCAAAGTTGAAACTCAGGCCCCAGATGTTATTTATTGGTTTGGTCCATTTTTAACAAGAAAAAATTTAGAAGTAAATTTGGAGATTTTTCTTGGGGATTTAAATGATGAAGGATCAAAAAATATCACTCATAGCCTCATGAGATGTAAAAGAACTGAACCTTTGACAATTCATTAGTATATATTACATCTCCTTATACTTGTTCTTTATCTTAAATGGATTTTAAATCATATCGTAATGAAATTAAAAGTGGAAATTCTTCTGTAAAAGAATTAGTTTTAGAATTTATTGAAAAAGTTAATAATTTAAATCCTAAAATTAATGCCTTTACCTCAATTACTAAAGATAAAGCTTTACTGCAAGCTGAGTATATAGATAAGCAAATTGCTGAAAATTCGCAGCTTCCACTATTATCTGGGCTCCCAATCTCTATTAAAGATAACCTTTGCACAAAAGGAATAATTACATCCTGCTCAAGTAATATGTTAAGAAATTTTGTTGCTCCATACGAATCTACTGTTACTAATAATTTATGGAAGGAGGGGGCAATATGCCTTGGAAAGACTAATTTAGATGAATTTGCTATGGGAAGTTCAACAGAAACATCTGCTTTTGGTGTTACATCTAATCCATGGGATCTAAATAGGGTTCCTGGGGGAAGTTCTGGCGGGAGTGCAGCATCTGTAGCTGCTGGTTTATGTCTTGCTTCTATTGGATCAGACACAGGAGGTTCAATAAGGCAACCAGCTTCATTTTGTGGAGTCGTTGGTTTGAAACCAACATATGGAAGAGTAAGTAGATGGGGATTGATTGCATTCGCGAGTTCTCTTGACCAAATAGGGCCAATCACAAATACTGTTTCAGATTCTGCTGAAATATTATCGGTTATTTCTGGAAATGATCCATTCGATTCTACTTCATTAGATTTTCCTGTACCAAATTATATATCTAGTCTTGATAAATCAATTAAAGGTTTAAAAATTGGAATTATAAAAGAATGCTTAGAACATCCTGGTCTTGATCATGAGGTTAAAGTTTCCATAGAAAAGAGTATTCAAAGATTTCAATCACTTGGAGCAGAGATCATTGATATTAGCTGTCCTAGGTTTAATGATGGGATTGCTACCTATTATGTCATTGCACCATCTGAAGCCTCTGCAAATTTAGCTAGATATGATGGAGTTAAGTATGGATATAGATCCTTGGGTACAGATAATTTATCTGATATGACTTCTCAAAGTAGAAGTGAGGGTTTTGGGGATGAAGTTCAAAGAAGGATTTTAATAGGAACTTATGCATTATCGGCTGGTTATAGTGATGCATATTATAAAAAAGCACAGAAAGTTAGAACTTTAATTAAAAATGATTTTGATATTGCTTTTGAGAAGGTTGATATTTTGTTATCACCTACTTGCCCTACAACCGCTTTTTTAAAAGGAGATTATTCTAACGACCCTTTATCTATGTACCTTTCTGATCTTTTAACAGTACCAGTAAACTTGGCAGGACTCCCAGCTATCACAATACCCTGCGGTTTTGATAAAAAGGGTTTACCAATTGGATTACAGTTAATAGGTAATGTTTTACAAGAAGAAAAAATCTTAAACGCAGCTAATATTTTTGAATTAGACGCAAACTTAATGATAAATAGACCAAAGATCAAATTTTAAATTAATAATTAATATCTTTTATTTTTTATAGATCTTTTTATAAATTTCATTATCTTATAAATATGAATATTGCTAAGAATGGGATTTGTTCCTTTACATAACCATAGTGATTATAGTTTGCTAGATGGGGCTAGTCAGGTTCCAAAAATTGTAGAAAGAGCTAGTCAACTGGGCATGAAAAGTATTGCTCTAACGGATCATGGAGTTATGTATGGTGTTCTTGAGTTAGTTAAAAACTGTAAAAAATATGATATCAAACCAATAATTGGCAACGAAATGTATATTATTAATGGCTCAATAGATGATCCTCAACCTAAGAAAGAAAAGAGATATCATTTGGTTGTCTTAGCTAAAAATTATATTGGGTATAAGAATCTTGTTAAATTAACTACTTTAAGTCACTTAAATGGTATGCGAGGTAGGGGAATATTTTCTAGACCATGTATAGACAAGCGATTGCTTCAAAAGTATAAAGAAGGTTTAATTATTTCCACAGCATGTTTAGGTGGTGAAATTCCTCAGGCAATATTAAAAGGAAGAATCGATATCGCTGAGAATACCGCAAAATGGTATCAAAATACTTTTGGCGAAGACTTTTATTTAGAGATACAGGATCATGGATCTATTGAAGATAGAGTTGCAAATATAGAAATAATTAGAATAGGTAAAAAGTTAGGGATTAAGGTAATTGCAACAAACGATGCACACTATATATCTAATAAGGATGTTGGAGCACACGATGCCTTACTTTGCGTTTTGACAGGCAAATTAATTAGTGAACAGAAAAGATTGAGATATACAGGAACTGAATACATAAAAGGAGAAGAAGAGATGTTAAATCTTTTTCGAGATCACATTGATATCGAAATAATTAGAGAGGCTATTAAAAATACAAATGAGATTTCAAATAAGGTCGAAATTTTCGAATTATTTGGTGAATATAGAATGCCAAAGTATCCACTATTAGAGAATAAAAAGGCTATTGATTTTCTTAAGGAAGTTTCAGAAGATGGGTTAAAGAAAAGATTATTTAAAACCTCTTTTGAAGAGATAAGTGATGAGTATAAAAAAAGATTAAATACTGAGCTAAAAATTATTGAGGATATGGGTTTCCCTGATTATTTTTTAGTTGTATGGGATTATATTAAATTTGCTAGAGATAATTCTATTCCAGTTGGCCCAGGAAGAGGATCAGCAGCAGGGTCGCTTGTAGCATATTCTTTGCAAATTACAAATATTGATCCAGTTAAACATGGATTGCTTTTTGAGAGATTTTTAAATCCTGCAAGAAAATCTATGCCTGATATTGATACAGACTTTTGTATTGATAGAAGAAATGAAGTTATTGAATATGTGACCGATCGTTATGGAGAAGAAAAAGTTGCTCAAATAATTACATTTAATAAAATGACTTCTAAAGCTGTATTAAAAGATGTAGCAAGAGTTCTTGATATCCCCTATGGAGAGGCTGATAAGTTAGCAAAATTAATTCCAGTAGTCAGAGGTAAACCATATAAATTAAAAGAGATGATAGACAAAAATACGCCCACTCCAGAATTTTTAGAAAAATATACCAATGATAGTATTGTAAAAAAATGGGTAGATTTAGCTATCAGAATTGAAGGAACTAACAAGACATACGGAGTCCATGCAGCTGGAGTAGTTATATCATCAGACCGTCTTGATAAGCTTGTCCCGTTGCAAAGAAACAATGATGGTCAAATCATTACTCAATACTCAATGGATGATATTGAGTCTTTAGGTCTTCTAAAAATGGATTTTCTTGGATTAAAAAATCTTACAATGCTTAATAAAACTGTTTCATTAATAGAATCCTCTACTGGAACAAAAATAAATCTTGATACATTGCCAGAAAATGATACAAAAACCTTTAATCTCATTGGGAGAGGAGATTTAGAGGGGATATTTCAATTAGAATCCTCAGGAATGAAGCAGGTTGTAAAAGATTTCAAGCCTAATTCACTTGAAGATATTTCATCGATTTTAGCTTTATATAGACCAGGTCCTCTTGATGCTGGATTAATACCAAAATTTATTAAGAGAAAGAATGGCTATGAAAAAATTGATTTTCCGCATCCATTTATTGAATCAATTTTGACAGAAACATACGGAATAATGGTTTATCAAGAGCAGATCATGAAAATTGCTCAAGATTTAGCTGGCTATTCTCTTGGCGATGCAGATTTGCTTCGTAGGGCGATGGGTAAGAAAAAGGTTTCAGAGATGGTTAAACATAGAGGTATTTTTATCGAAGGTTCAATTAATAAGGGGGTAGATAAGAAAATAGCTAATGATCTTTTTGATCAAATGGTTTTATTCGCCGAGTATTGCTTTAATAAAAGTCACTCTACTGCGTATGGGGCAGTAACGTATCAAACAGCATTTTTGAAAGCACATTTTCCTGTCGCTTATATGGCTGCTTTATTGTCTGTAAATTCAGGTTCTACTGATAAGATGCAACGATATATTTCTAATTGTTATTCAATGGGAATAGAAGTTATATCTCCAAGCATAAATTTATCTGGCTATGACTTTACAATAAGAAATGAACAAATATTATTTGGATTATCTGCTATTAAGAATTTAGGGGATTCAGCGATTAAAAATATTATTGATAATAGAAATAAATTTGGAACTTTTAAATCATTATCAGATTTATGCGACAGGTTACCAGTGAATATTTTAAATAAAAGAAATCTTGAATCGCTAATACATTGTGGCGCCCTTGATGAATTTTCTAAAGACAAAAATAGAGCTCAATTATTAGCTGATCTTGAGTCTGTTACTGAATGGGCCGCCTCAAGAAATCGTGATCGTATTTCTGGGCAAGGAAATTTATTTGATATCGATAATAACATTGATAGTTTGAATCTTTCTTTAAATAAGAGCACTAAAGTAGAAGATTATACACTTGTTGAGAAACTAAGACTAGAAAAACAGCTTTTGGGTTTTTATCTTTCTGATCATCCTCTAAAACATATTGCTAAGCAGGCAAGATTAATTTCTCCAATTAGTATTTCTTCCTTAGAAGAATTTAAAGATAAAAGTAAAATTAGCTTAGTAGGAATGATTCCAGAATTAAGGCAAATCACAACTAAAAAAGGCGACAGGATGGCAATTATACAAGTTGAGGATTTAACAGGGACTTGTGAAGCAGTAGTGTTTCCAAAAACTTATCTTAGACTCTCTGAATTTTTGATCACAGATACTAGGCTTCTCGTATGGGGGACAATAGATAAAAGAAGTGATAAGACTCAATTGATTATTGAAGATTGTAGAGAAATTGATAACCTGAAGTTACTAATAATAAATCTCAAATGTGAACAGGCGTCGGATATAAGAGTGCAAAATAAAATAAGGAATTGTTTAATAAAATTCAAAGCAGATAGAGATAAGTGTGGTGTCAAAACTCCAGTATTGGCGGCAGTAAAATATAAAGAATCTGTAACTTATGTAAAATTTGGGGACCAATTCTGCGTTAGTGATATTTATGGTGCTGCAAAACTTCTGGAGTCAAATTCATTCGATGTTAACTTGCAATCTTTAGTTTCTTAATTTTTTTTTACTTCATCAAAATTTTGAGAAGCTGGCTTGAATGCAGCTTTAGCTCTTTTGATATTTATTGAAATATTTTCTAGCCCTAGAAAGCTTCCAGGCTCTATATCCCAGCTGGCAGATAAAATTCCATAGCTTAAACCTCCTAAACCTAATAGGAAAAATAATGCTGAAATAGCAATCGTAGAAGAAGGAGGTATTTCTGCTATTTTCTTAGTTACGATAATATAACTAATAACAAAAACAGACATTCCTAGGAGAGTAGGTATACCTGCTGTAAAAAATATTCTTTTTGCCATTCTATCTGCTACATATTTAGGAATTCCACTTGATACAACTTTAGTATTAGGAGAATTCACATCCTTTTCAAGATTTTGAAAAGCATTACTTTGATTTGATATTTTTTTTGATGTATTATTTTTTTTAGATCTTTTCTTCGCCATTAATATTAATTATCCTCTAATTCCAAGCTTTTTAATTAAATTTGAGTATTTATTTACATCTTTATTTTTTATGTAACTTAGTAAACGTTTTCTTTTCCCAATCATTTTCAATAAACCTTGTCTTGAAGAATAGTCTTGATTATTTTTTTGAAGATGATCGCTTAATTTAGTAATTCTCTCAGAAAGCATTGCTACTTGAATCTCAACAGAACCTGTATCTGTGGGATGAATTTGATGAGAGTCAATAAGTTTCTGTTTGTCTGCGGTATCTAAAGACATAAAATTTTAATACTTAAAAATATAATACTATGTAATGAAGCAAAAATTCTATTTGCTCTGCTCTAAAAAGTCTAAAGATTCTTTTAATAAAATTTCAAAAGTAAAACTCTTTAATACCTTTTGTGTAGGTACATTAGGATGATTTACTTTAGTTAAAATTAAATTTATTGCTTTTTTCCTATCTTTTAAAGAGTAGCTTAATGATTTAAGGGCTAAATCTAAATCATCAATTAAATTTTTAATTTCTTTTTTTAACTCAGGATTATTTGTTTTTTCAATAGAATCTTTAATTATTTCAGAATTAATTGTATTCTTATTTTTTAATTCGAGAAATAATCTTTCGGTCATTTTTGGTCCAATACCTGGAATTGAATTAAAAAAAACTTTGTCTTTATTTTTAATTGATTTAAAAATTTGGTTTAGATCATATTTATTTAATAATGACATACCTATTTGAGGACCGATTCCTTTGACTTGTAATAAATCTCTGAAAAAATCTCGTTTTATTTTATCTTTGAACCCAAAAAAATAATCAGAATCTTCTCTTTTTATTTGATGAATCCATAAAGTAATAATATTTTTATCTAGATCTTTTTTTAAAGATTCTAATATTTGGACTTCATAACCTAATCCTTGACAATTTATTAATACATAAAATCTTTTTGCTTTAATCCATGTATCAATAATTTCTCCTTTAATCCAGCTAATCAATTAACCTCCATCAACTTGACATCCTATGAGGGCTCCAGCTGTACCGCCTGCTGGTATTGCCCACCATCTATCCTTTCCTCTTGAACTTGAAATAGCTAATCCTGCTCCTAAAAGTCCTCCAATCACTGAGCCTTCACTGCAGTCATTGACATCTTTATTTTGAGATTGTGAATCTCCGCATGGTATTTCAACGTCAACTTCATAGTTTCTAACGTAACCAGGATTTGACTTCGTTCCAGGAATATATTCTTCTCTATATTCTGTTCTTGTACATGTTACTGATTTAGGGGTGGAAGCTAATATTTGTTGAAATGGCATCAAACTAAATATTGCAAGAAGAATTAATTTCATAATTTATACATCCCTTCTATAATTGTAAATCTGTTTTTTGTAATTTGCTACTAGAAATAATAGTTCCTAATAAAACAAATATTGATCCAATTACAAAATTTAAAGTTATGTTTTCTCCAAATATATATATTCCCCATATAGAGCCAAATATAACTTGTAAATAGTTTATTGATGACGCTTGTGAGGCTGGTAAATTTTTTAAACCTAAAGTAAGAAAAGTTTGACCCGCCTGTGTAAATATACCAATGCCAATTATCCAAATCAGATCTTTTATTTGTGGTGTAATCCAATTGGTGTAAACAATTGGAAATAATGTTAAAACAGAAATCAAAGGAAAGTATTTTATTATAATGAATATATTTTCTTGCTTAGATAATTTCTTAACTATTATGTAAGCTAATGAGGTTGTTATAGCCCCAACAAATGCTATAAAAATAGTAAATTTATCGATTTCATATTGTGTAGTTTGATAAGGATTTAAAATTATTAATATTCCTAACCATCCTATTACTAAAGCTAGTATTAAATTAATGTTTATTCTCTCTTTAATTAAAAATACTGCGAATATTGAAATAAAGATGGGATAGGTGTATTGAATTACAGTTGAAATGCTAAGAGGCATATTTCTTATTGAATAAAATATACACATCAAAGCTATAGTTCCCAGCAAACCTCTTATTATTAACAGACTTTTGTTTTTACCCCATGGATTGATTTTCTTATTTTTTATTATTATTGATGTAATAATTAAACTAAATACAGATCTAAAGAAAACTAGTTCATAAATAGGAATTTCTCCATCAATTTTTTTTACGCAAACAGTCATTAAACTAAAAAATAATGATGCAAATACAAGATAAAATTTATTAAAACTACTAATTTTCATTTGTGCTTTCTTTAATTAAAGGAATAATTTAAAAAATAATTATTTTGTGAATTTATGTAGATTCTTTGATAATTATGATTTATAACTTAATAATATTTTTTATTTTTATTTAAGCCAATTCTATGGGTTCCTCTATTCATCCGAAAACTATACAGGAGGTCAAAGAAAAAGCAGATATTGTTGATGTTATATCTGAACATGTGGTCTTAAAAAAAAGGGGTAAGGAATATGTTGGTATTTGCCCCTTCCATGATGATAGTAAACCTTCTATGACTGTCTCACCTGCCAAGCAGTTTTATTATTGTTTTTCATGTGGTGCAGGTGGAAATTCTATTAAGTTTTTAATGGAATTTACTCGAAATAATTTCTCAGATGTTGTTTTATCATTAGCAAGGAAAAATGATATTAACATTGTTACCTTAGATGCCAATCAACAAGAAAACTATAAGAAACAATTAACAAAAAGAGAAGAATTATTTAAAATATTAAGAGAAACAAAGAATTGGTTCAAAACGCAATTAAATAGTCCTCAAGGGAAAAATGCATATAATTATTTAACAAATGATAGAAAATTAAGTAGAAATATAATTGAGGAATTTGAACTAGGATTTGCTCCTGATTCTTGGACAAGCTTATATGAATATCTGCTAAAAGTTAAAGGATTTTCTTATGAATCCATCCTAAACGCTGGATTAATTATTTCTAAGAATAATAAAAATAAAGTTTTTGATAGATTTCGTAATAGATTAATAATTCCTATATATGATTCTCAAAGTAGAGTTGTAGCATTTACCGGGAGGACATTAGATGGAGCAAATCCAAAGTATTTAAATTCTCCAGAAACAGATGTCTTTGAGAAAGGAAAAATTCTTTATGGACTCAATAAAGCTTCCAGTAATATTAGAAAAAAAGATTTAGCGATAGTTGTTGAAGGTAATTTTGATGTTATCTCGCTTAATGCAAAGGGAATTAACAACTGTGTTGCAGCACAGGGATCATCTTTGAGTAAGTATCAGATATCGCAATTATGTAGATGTACAGATAATAAAAATATTGTTATTAATTTTGATTCTGATAATGCAGGCATTTCAGCAACAAAACGAGTTATTGCTGAAGTAGAAAGTTTATCTTTAAATCAGCAAATAAATTTAAGGATACTTCAATTAAGAGGTTTTAAAGATCCTGATGAATATTTAAATCAAAATTCTGCAGTAGATTATTTCAATTTGGTTGATAACGCTTCTTTCTGGATTGATTGGGAATTAGATCAAATTTTTTTAAATAAGGATTTATCAAAAGTAGAGAATTTTCAAACTGTTGTTGCTGCCCTTGTAAAGTTCTTAAGTAAGTTACCTCAATCTGCAACTAGGACCAATTATCTGCAAAAGGTTTCTGAAAGATTAAGTATGGGCCAAGCAAGATTGGCTATCAAATTTGAAGAAGATCTAAGAAAACAAATTAAAGGATATAGATGGCATGGAAGATCGCAAAAATTTGAACTTCCAAATGAAGTTAATCAAAGAGAAAAGAATGAGTCTGAAATAATTTTCTATTATTTATATTCGCCAAATTTAAGAATATTTATTAGAGATGAATTAATTAATCGTGAATTAGAATGCTTCTCTGTTAATCACCATAAGATAATTTGGGATACTATATCTAAAATTGAAGAGCTGAATTTTGGAGATAATTATTTGAAGAAGATCAGAGACTCAAATTTAAAAAATGATTTTTTTGATCTTAATTTACTTAAATTAGTTACTGATTCTATTTCCATTAGTCATCCTGAAATTATTAATAAACTCAACTTTTTTATTAATCCAAATGAAATACTTCTTACAACTTTAAGTAACGCTAAAAGAAACTTACTTGGAAATTTGTCTTTATTAGAAAGATATAAATCATTAAAACGTTGTAGGCACCTTATCGAGTCCTGGAGCTCTCAAAGATTAAATACTTTAGAAAATTGTATCTCAGTTTTAATTGATAGTAATACTTCCCAAACTTCAGATTCTTCAATAGAAATAGATGATCTTTTTAAAAACTTAAATTCCGATGCACTAAAGTTCCAAAATCTCTACTACCTTGAAAGACAGCATATTTGTTCTCTTGATAAGCAAAGATGTGGAAATTATGCTTTAAATAATTAATATTATGCTCATAAACAATATCTAATTATCGCTTTTTTAACTTTTTTAGGTTTATCTTCCAACATATATGCTTCCAATTCTTTTTCTAAATTTCCAGATATTTTTACTGAAGCTTTAATAGCTTTTTCTTTACTTTTATTGATTTTCTTTTTTATCTCATTTATATCACCAATTATTTTGTCGCCATTGCATGATTGAATCATATGCGTTGCTTCATGTCTTAGTGCTCTCCTTATATATAGTTTTGTTTTGTGATTATCTTTATTAATAGATGTTAGTTTCTTTGTAAAATGGGTTATATTCTTCGCATTTTCTGTACATATAACTATTATTTTTTCTCTCTTTTTATGAAATCCAATATATTTTTTATCTATTAAACATAAAGCAGAATTTTCTTCTATTGAATAGTTAGTTTTCTTTATTAATTCAAATATATCTTTATCTAATTTACTTAGAAATATAATAAATTCCATTCTAATACCATTTAGATAATTATAGTTGGAATTTTCTCAATATCGGTAATTGATGTGCCACTTAATAATTCCCTATTCATACCCCATAATTGATTCTTTTTTGCAATACCCCATGTAATGACTTCGTTATTAAATTTATTATTTACAGAATCAATCGTTTGTATTAGTTTACTTTCTTTGTCTGATTTATTTTTAGAAGAATAATTTAGGATTGATTTTTGAAGGTAAGTAAATTCACTTAAATCTTGCATTAAAACACCTGCTTTGCTTAATTTATATTCAGGATGATAAATTTCTTTAGATAATTCAATGACTATTTTTAAAATAATATTTGTATTGTTTGTTGCCTCAATAAGTTTCTTACAAGCACTTTTTTGATAATTAAATTTTGAATAATGACTAGTTCTTGTAAAAATTGTTATGGCGGATGCTTGTAAATTTTGAGCCCTCATTTTTTCTGATGCTTTTATTGTATAAATTGCTAGAGCATGCTCTAAATCTTCTAATTTTGTTATTGGTTGACTAAAACTTCTGCTAACACGAATTTCTTTTTTTTGATTTTTCTTATCTTCTATTGGAAGGCATTGAAAACCTTTTAATTCTAGTTGTATCCTTTGCCCTACGACTCCTAATTTCTTTTTTAATTCATGATGATTCATATTTTTCAATTCTCTAGCATTCTTAATTCCTTTACTTCTTAACCATTGTGAAGTTTGAGTCCCAATTCCCCAAATATTATCTATGTTAATTTCTTTTAAATAAGAATTTTTATTCTTTATAATTCCTAGATCAAATATACCAGCTGAATAATTAATTCTTTTTGCTAAGTTATTAGCTAATTTTGCTCTTAATTTATTTTCAGCAATACCAATTGTGATTGTTAAGCCTAGATTCTGATATATCAAAGTTCTTAATTTCCTTGCCCAAGGAGATAAATCTTTATTATGTGGTCTATGTATAGAGATGAATGCTTCGTCAATAGAATAAATTTCTATTTTCTCACAATTTTTTTTTAATAAATTCATTAATCTCTTACTCATATTGCCATAAAGTGAATAGTTTGAACTCAAAACTATTACTCCTAATTTATTTAGTCTCTTCTTTATTTTGAAATAAGGTTCTCCCATTCTTATTTTTAAAGTACGAGCTTCTGCACTTCGCGCAATAATGCATCCATCATTATTAGATAAAATTACTAATGGTTTATTTCTTAAATAAGGATTAATACTTTGCTCACATGATGCATAAAAATTATTTCCATCTATCAAAGCTATAGCGTTCATTTTTAATTATCTACCTGCAGTTATGTATCGAATATATGACAACACCCCATATTTGCACATTACTATAATTTTTTAAATGTAAATCTGGATAATTACGATTTTCTGCTTTTAAATAAAAAGCATCATCCTTCTTCTCCAAGCGTTTTACAGTAAATTTTTCATCTATAATCGCGATTACAATATCTCCTGGTTTTGCAATTAAGCTTTTATCTACTACTATCAGGTCTTGATCTTGAATTCCTGAATTTATCATTGAGTCACCTTTAACTCTTATGAAAAAAGTACTAAAAGGATTTTGTATTAAATATTCATTTAGATCTACATTCTCTTCTGTATAGTCATCAGCAGGAGAAGGGAATCCTGCTGATACAGAGAAACTTAGTAACGGCAATCCTGCTTCTTTCATCACTACCTTTATTCTAACATTTTTATAGTATATATGTACTATATATTAGTTCGTATGCTTAAAGGTTGTAATTTGTTAAAGAAATATTTCAGGATCTATGGTATGGAGAGTTTTGTGAGATAGAAACAGCTCGGTAAATTTGCTCAATTAATATTAAACGTGCAAGCTCATGAGGAAAAGTTAGAGGAGAAAGGCTTAGAAGTAGATCAGACTTGGCTTTTATCTTATCTGAGAGTCCATCTGCATCCCCTAGAAAAAAAGAAATTTTCTTATTATCGAAATTTGAAAGTAAGGAGGAGAAATTGAGAGAATTGAATGATTTGCCTTCTTCGGTAAGACTAATGATAATATTATTCGGATAAAGATTTCTCAGATTATTAAATTTAAAATCTTTAAATTCATAAATTGATAGTTTAGGCATTCGTTTTTTATATTGATTAATTCCTTCAGTTATCCAAGATTTTTTAATCTTTCCAATAGCATTAATTGATATTCTGCTGGTATTTAACATAAATAAAAAATTGATAAATATTATTCATCCAAAAGATAATTAAATTCATCATATAATAATTCTTCTTCTGACAATTGGTTATTTCTATGTGAATCAAATTTATTATCAATAGAATAAGAGCCTTTTTCTTTAATTAATTCTTCTTCAATTTTCTTCAATTTATTGTTATTTAAAACAGTATCTTCTAAATGTTCAGAATTATCTATTATTGAATAAAAAATTTGATTAGGATTCTTAACTTCTATCGGATGATCTTTCTTTAGGGAGTTTGAATCAGATATAGAACTTTTATCAGAAATGTTATGTTTAATTGCATTCTTTTTATTTAAGATAGATTTTAATTGATTTAAATTCTTTTTTGATAAAGCCATGATTAGTAAAACTATAGATTTCATATAATAGTTATTAAAATATCATAAATAAATTTTGAATGAATTTAAAAATTTCTATTCCAAAAAAAAGATTTGGTCAACATTGGTTAATAAATGATGAAATATTAGAAAAAATAAAAAAAAATGCAGAACTTAATGAAAAAGATTTTATTTTAGAGATAGGTCCAGGGAAAGGAGCTCTAACCTCGAGATTATTAGATTCAAAAATAAAAGGTTTACATGCAGTTGAGTTGGATATTGATTTAATCAAATTTTTAGAAAATAAATTTTCTAATAGAGAAAATTTTTCATTAGAACAGGGAGATATTCTCTCAATAAATTTAAGAAATAGTAGTAAATTTACAAAAGTGATAGCTAATATTCCTTACAATATTACTGGCCCAATATTAGATTTATTTATAGGAAGATTAGGCAAGTTACCAAAATATAATTTAAAAAAAATAATATTTTTAATGCAGAAAGATGTTGCAGATAGAATAATTGCGAAAGAAGGTAGCAGTAATAATGGTGCCCTTAGTACAAGGATAAAACTTCTTTCTAGGGTAAAAAAAATATGTGATGTTCATCCTACATCTTTTAAACCTCCTCCAAAAGTATATTCATCATTAGTTTCCTTTGCGCCACTATCGTTAAGTTCAAGATTAGATCTTGAAATTGAAAAAACTATAGAAAATCTTCTTAAAATTACATTTAATGCAAGAAGAAAAAAACTTAGAAATACTTTATGCTCAGTCTTTTCAAAAGAAAATATTTCAATATTAGAAAAACAATCAGAAATAGACTTTAATATGAGACCTCAAGATATATCAGTAGATCAATGGATTAAATTAGCCATGCATTGTATTACTATAAATAACTGAACTATTAGAAACTGTGGAATTTAAGAATATTAAAATAACTGTAGTATCTCCAGCTAAAATAAATCTTCATTTAGAAGTTTTAGGTAAGAGAATAGACGGATATCATGAGCTAGCGATGATAATGCAAAGTATAAATCTTGAAGATTATTTAGAAATTGAACTTAATACTAAAGGAATTATAAATTTAACTTCAAATAATACTGAACTTGATTTAAAAGAAGATAATTTGATTATTAAAGCAGCAAATATGTTAAGAAATTGTCATCCAGAGAGGAATCTTGGTGCGAATATTTTTTTGAATAAAAATATTCCCATTGGAGCTGGTTTGGCAGGGGGATCAAGTAATGCTGCTTCAACTTTGATCGGTTTAAATAAATTATGGGCACTGAATTTAGATCAGTCTACTCTTAAGAATTTTGCATTAAAATTAGGATCTGATGTTCCATTCTTTTTCGATGGAGGCACACAATATTGCTTCGGAAGGGGAGAAGTCTTAGAAAAATATAAATTTGATTTAAAATTATTCTTATTAATTTTAAAGAATCCAAAAGTTTCTTTATCAACATCTGAAATTTATAAAAAATATAGTGATAAATTTAAAGGAAATTATCTTAGTTCCGAGTTTGAATATGAATGTAAAAGGAATAATTTAAGATCCAAAGACTTTTCACATGATAATTTCCTCAGTCGAAGAATAAAAATAATAAATGATCTTCAGAAAATAGTACAAAATGAAAATGAATCCGTATCTAATGCTTTAAAATTATTATCACAAATTAAAGAATGCATAAGTTTTTCTATGAGTGGTTCAGGTCCAAGTTGTTTTGGTTTATTTGATAATTATGAAATTGCAAAAAATGTATATGAGAAAAATAAGAAATTATTTTTAAGTTATGGTTATGATTCTTGGTTATGTGAATTCCAAAGTGACGGAATAAAAATTTTATAATACATGGAAAAAGAAAATAAGAATTTTAATAAAAAGCAAAAAACAGAAATTATAAAAGAACCTGAAAAGGGTCCTTTAAGCTTTTTAACTGGTTCAATTACTAGCTTTATTTTATTTATTGCCTTTTACAGACTTAGTATTGCAATATCTATTTATTTCTCAACTCATAAACCAACTAACGATTCTGAAATCGTACAGAATATTTCCTCAAGTTTAAATACTTTAATAATAGGATTATCTTTTTTGGCAACTTTTTCCTTTGGATTTATTGGGTTAGGTTTATTTATTGTATTCGTTCGAAGTTTTTTCTTTAAAAAAGAATAGATTATTTATAATGTAAAAAAAAAGTTTAAATGACATTAGATGATCTTGGTACATTAATACTTTTATTATCCCCTGGAATGATTTTGTCAATATTACTACTTATTACCTTTGCGGAAGGAGGGTAAATAGACCTTGATGGTATAAATTTATATATAGGAATATTTAAGGAAAATCTTATTGTGGCTAGTACTTTATTATTTAATGCTTTAAAAGAAGCTATTGACGAAGAAATGGCTAATGATCTCAAAGTATGTGTGATGGGTGAAGATGTAGGTCATTATGGAGGTTCATACAAAGTAACAAAAGATCTTTATGAAAAATATGGTGAATATAGAGTTTTAGATACTCCTATTGCTGAAAATAGCTTTACTGGAATGGCAGTTGGTGCTGCCATGACAGGTTTAAGGCCAATAGTGGAAGGAATGAATATGGGTTTTTTACTTCTTGCTTTTAATCAAATCTCAAACAATATGGGCATGCTTAGATATACAAGTGGAGGTAACTATAAAATACCTGCTGTAGTTAGAGGACCAGGAGGAGTAGGAAGGCAACTTGGTGCAGAACATAGTCAAAGATTAGAGGCTTATTTTCATGCTGTTCCAGGCATTAAGATCGTTGCTTGTAGTACGCCTACTAATGCTAAAGGGTTAATGAAGGCTGCTATTAGAGATGACAATCCAGTATTATTTTTTGAACATGTTTTACTCTATAATTTATCTGAAGAATTACCTTCAGGAGATTATATTTGTGCTTTAGATCAAGCTGATTTAGTTAAAGAGGGGGATGATATAACGATACTTACCTACTCTCGAATGAGACATCATTGTTTAAAAGCAATTGAGCTACTTGAAGATAGTAATGTTAATGTTGAACTTATTGATTTAATAAGTTTAAAACCTTTTGATATGAAGACAATCTCAAAATCTATAAAAAAGACTAATAAAGTTCTTGTTGTTGAAGAATGTATGAAAACAGGAGGTATTGCAGCCGAGTTGATTTCGTTAATAACTGAGGAATGCTTTGATGATTTAGATTGTAGGCCTATTAGGTTATCTAGCCAGGATATACCTACGCCATATAATGGTAATTTAGAAAATTTAACTATTATTCAACCTCATCAGATTGTTGAAAAAGTTAAACAGATGGTTAATGGGAGTATTTAAGAAATGAAGAAAAGGCAAAGTTGGCTTTTTTTTATAATCTTTTTAGTTGCTTTTTCAATTTATTTACTAGTTAACTATCCTTTTCAATTAGGCCTTGACCTAAGAGGTGGATCTCAATTAACTCTTGAATTAATAAAAAAGGATGGAAATATTTCTAGAGATGAACTTGATTCGGTGAAAGCTGTTTTGGACAAACGTGTTAATAATCTTGGTGTATCTGAATCTAATTTACAAACTTTAGGTTCCAATCAATTAATACTTGAACTTCCTGGAGAACAAGATCCTTTAGCAGCATCAAGAGTTATTGGTAAAACAGCATTATTAGAGTTTAGAACTCAATCAGCAGATAGTTTTAATGAATTAAAAAAATTACAATTTCAAAGACTGCAAATTAATAATCTTATTGATTCCTATAGTGAATTTAATAAAAGAAACTTAGATAAAAACTTTAAAAATAAATTAGCGGACTCCTTAGATGAAATAGAAGAATCAATAAATTATCAATCAAATGAATCAGAATTATATTTAAAACTAAATGAAACTAGGAAGTTCATTAATAGTCAAATTGCAAACTTATTCGTTAAAACAAATTTGACAGGAAAAGATCTTATAAGTGCTGGAAGGAGGCAAGAACAAACAAATAATAATTGGGAAGTTTTATTATCCTTTTCAAGTGAGGGAGGTGATAAATTTGCTGAGATAACTAAATCTATTGCTGGATCGCAAAAACTTTTATCAATTGTTTTAGATGGTGAATCCATTAGTGAAGCAAGTGTTGGTAATCAATTTTCAAAAACCGGAATTACTGGAGGTTCTGCAACCATAAGTGGTAATTTTAATGCTGAGGAAGCAAGAGAATTAGAAGTACAATTACGAGGAGGAGCTTTACCTTTACCTGTACAAATTATTGAAACAAATACAATAGGTCCCTTGCTTGGTAGTAGAAATATAATAAAAAGTTTTTATGCTGCAATTCTTGGTTTAATATTTGTAGGCTTATTTATGATTATTAATTATAGAATTCTTGGTTTAATATCAGTTGCTTCTCTCTTAACTTATGGTCTTTTTAATCTTGCTTTATATTCATTAATACCAGTCACTATTACATTACCAGGTATTGCTGGTTTAATATTAAGTATAGGGATGGCAGTTGATGCGAATATCTTAATATTTGAAAGAATAAGAGATGAGTTATCTTTAGGTAATACTTTAATTAGATCTATAGATAACGGATTTCGACGAGCAAATTCTTCAATTTTAGATGGTCATTTGACAACGTTAATCAGTTGTTTAGTTTTATTTATAATCGGTACAAGCTTTGTTAAAGGTTTTGCAGCAACTTTAGGATTAGGAGTTCTAATAAGTTTATTCACATCATTAAGCTGCTCTAAAACATTTCTTAGATTTCTAACAAGCTATCAATTTATGAGAAAGAAAAATTTTTATTTAAAAGATGTTTACAATACTTCATCTACAAATCTAATAAATAAAACATGAAACTTATTAATATCCCTCTAATTCAGATTAAAAAGAAAGTTTGGTTTCTTTCAATATTTCTTATAACTTTTAGCTTTATTGGTATATTAATTTCTTCTTTTTATCCTTCAATAAAAAAACCAATAAATCTAGGAATGGATTATTTAGGTGGGAATGAAATAAGGTTAGAAAGAATATGTAATACCGATTGTAGTGAGATTACTTCTGATAAATTAATTCAGGAATTAAAAATTATTAATAAAGATAATAATTTAATTAACAATATAAGGTTCCAAATACAAAATAAAAATACTTTGATTTCTATAAGAACCCCTTTTCTTAGTATTGATAGTTCAGAGAAACTTATTAATGATATAAATAAAATTGCAGGGCCTGTTAATTTTGATAGTAAAATTTCTAGATCTATAGGGCCCAAATTAGGAAGAGATTTATTAATAAATGGAGGAATATCTTTATTAGTTTCTCTTATCGCTATATCAATTTATATCTCTATTAGATTTGATAAGAAATTTTCACTCTTAGCTTTATCTGCATTATTTCATGACTTGTTTATTGTTTTCGGAATTTTTTCATGGCTTGGCATAATTTTTTCTATAGAAGTTAATAGTTTATTTGCAGTAGCTTTACTAACGATTGCAGGTTATTCAGTCAATGATACTGTAGTGATTTTTGACAGAATAAGAGAAAATAATAAGACGAATAATAATTTAGACTTTAATCAAATCATTGAAATTTCTGTAAATGAATCTTTAAGAAGAACTTTATTTACAAGCTTTACTACAATAATCCCTTTATTAACTCTCATAATATTTGGTTCTTATTCTTTATACTGGTTTTCTATAGCACTTGTTTTAGGAATATTGATAGGTAGTTATTCAAGTATATTATTAGCTCCTTCTTTATTAATAAATAAAGAAAAATCTAACTAACAATTATGAAAATAAATAACTACTCATATTTGTTAATTATATTTATATTATTTGATGTTTATTCCGAAATTAAGATTATCTTTGATCATTTTACTTTTCATGCACTTTACTTTGCATTTTTAAGACATCCATTAGCTTTTTTTATGATATTTACTTTCCCTTATTTAAATATAAAATTAAATAAATTAAAATTTAACTAATCTAAATTTATTGTTTCTTTTATAATTACTTGTATTACTAATGCAAGAGGCAAGGATAAAATAAGACCCAGTGGTCCAAATATAAATGTAAATCCAAATTGTGAAATGAGTGTGAGACCTGGAAGTAAGTTTGTTTTCTTTTTCATTATGGATGGCATTATTATATAACTTTCTATATTTTGAATAATTATGTAAGAACTAAGTACTAGTAAAGGTTTCCATAAGTTGTCTAATAATGCAATTGATATGGGGAAAATAGCACTTATAACAGGACCTATATTAGGTATTATATTCAAAACCATTGCTATTATTGCATTAGAAACAACATACTTAATATTTAAAATTGATAAAACAATTAAGGATAAAAGACCTACAAATATAGAGCTAATAACCATCGAAAACATCCAGTTTGATAGTGCAATATTAGATTTTTCTATTATGTTTCTAAATTTATTTCTTAATGCTTTTGGAATAATAATTAAAACACCTTCTTTGTAAGAATTTGGTTCAATTGAAATCATTAAACTTACTACTAAGACAAAAATAATTCGAACTAATCCTGAGCCAAGGTTACCAGCTAAATTAATAATATTTACAAAACTTTCTTGAATTGCTTTTGCAATTGTAGCTCCATCAGGCAATATTATAAAATCATTAAAAATTTTATATATATCAAAAATATTTTCAGCATCATTTCCATAAAGAAGTCTATTAATTCTCTCTAAATTCGAATTAAATATAAAATTTATCCTTGTTAGTATATTTGGCACATCAATTAATATCTCATTTAACTCCTTTATGAAAGGAGGTAAAACTAGTAATACTGAAGCTAAAAAAATAAAAGTAAGTAGAACTAAGACAAAAAATAGAGATATTGACCTTGGTATTTTTAAAATATTTCTTATTTTATTCGTAAGATTACAAATTATGTTAGCTATGACTAGAGAACAAATTATAAGAAGAAGAAAATCTCTAAGGCTCCAAAAAATAAGAAAAAGAATGCTTATGACTAAAATTTTAAAGAAGACAGAATTATTCAACTTTATTTAATTATTTATGTCTTTTCAGAATATCCTAATCCATTTGATTTGGCATAACTATTAGCAAATCTCATGAATCTTTCAAAATCAGAATTGTTTCTCCAAGAGTATATAGCCTCAATAAAAGTTGGACTGCCATCTACAAACCTTGCTTTAACTTCTTTAGTCATTAATTCACCTTCTTCATCAATTAGTTTCATTCCTGTGATTTCACCACTGGCCAATTTTGATAAAGCTTGAGGTTTTTCAAATATAAAAAATGCTTGCCCAGTAGTACCATTTTTGTCTCTGGTTAGTCTTATCTCAGGAACAACTGGTTCGTTGACACCATCATAAAATTGTATCTTTGCTTCATTACTGGGTGTCATGGTTTTAAATATATTCCTTACAATTGTAATAAGAAAAAAAAAACTTTGTTTTAATTATTCAACTGTAATAGTTTTTATGATTTCATATATAATCTCATTATCTGTTTTAAGTTTCATATCTAGTATTTTTACATCTTGTTTAGCTTTTAATTCGTGTTCGTAACATCTATCATAATAATCTAAAACTGATTTACAAACATTCTCCCAATCTTCATTATCAATTGAATCAATTGCTGTTTTTGTTCTTTGTGGTCCAAGTCTTTTAGATATTTTCAAAACAGATTTCTTTAAATCATTTTTTTGATATTTACTATAAGTATTTATTAATTCTTTAATTCTTATTTTCTCTTCTCTTAAAATCTCAATCCTTTGTGAATTTTTCATTTGGTTATAAAGTTCATGAGGTATTCTATTCTTTCCAATATTCGGACTTTCTGCTTCTACAAAAATAAATTTATTTTTATTATGTAAACTTAGATTTTCTGCAATAAGATTTTCATACTGTTCATTTGTAGGTTGCTCTTTCATTCCTAGGCCTCCAAAAGAACTGCCTCTATGATTGGCAAGTGATTCAAAATCTAATATTTGATAATCTAATGATTTTAGTTTATTTAATATTTTTGTCTTTCTGGTACCTGTTTTTCCGCCAATTACCATTATTTTTTGCTTATCTTTAAAACTATTCAAAACCCAATTTCGATAAGTTTTGTATCCCCCATTAAGAGTTACGCAAGGATAATTAAACTTTTCTAAAATCCAAAACATACTTTGAGATCTCATCCCCCCTCTTGCACAATAAATTTTTATATTCTTATCACTTGAATTATTGATATTTGAATAATTAAATTCTTTTTTAATTAAGATAAATTCTTTTATTAATTTTTCAATTTTATTTTCTATAAGTTTAAATCCCTCTCTTACTGCAATTTGCCTTCCAAAATTTTTATATTTTTTGCCAATAATAGATCTTTCCTCATTATTAAATATTGGAATATTTATTGAATTTGGCATATGTCCTTTATAATATTCATCTGGACTTCTTACATCTATAAGAAGACCCCTAGTTTTCCTAAATTCCTTAAGATCATTACTTTTGAAATTCATAGGATTATATTAAAAAAATTTTTGATTTAAATTTGAAATGTCTTCTCAAGATAGTAAAACTAATAATGAAGATTCAATAAATTTAGTAAAAAAGTTTATTGCATCAAATCAAAGGAAAAGAAGGAATTTAGTTAATGATATCGAATCATCCGCAGAATCTCTTTTTGCTATTGGAGAAGAAATAATTAAATATTCTGATAGAAAGGGTGATGATTGGTCCATAGGTTGGATATTACAAGTTTTAAAAAAATATAAACCCAATTTTTTTGAAAATGACATTTACAACAATTGGTTCTATACAAATTCAGCAATTGATTTGCAATATAGTGATTTACAATTAAATTTATTAGAACAAAATTTTGAGGAGGCGGATAGATTAACAAGTTCTTACCTTAGAAAGTTGGCTGGTAAAGTTGCAGAAAGTAGAGGTTATGTTTTCTATAGCGAAGTTAAAGATATGCCTAGTGAGGATTTAGTTACAATAGATAGATTATGGAATATTTATTCTCAAGGTAAATTTGGCTTTTCAAACCAAGCTAAATTGTTAAAATCAGTAGGAAAAAGATATGATTTATTATGGCCAAAAATAGGTTGGAAGAAAGATGGTATATGGACAAGGTATCCCTCATCTTTTTGTTGGTCTTTAAAAGCTCCTGACGGTCATATGCCTCTTGTAAATCAATTAAGAGGGGTTCGTTTAATGGATTCTATTCTCAGACACCCATCCATAGCAAAAAGACATGAAAATTGCCTTTGATTAGTATTACTCTAATAAGTTAATATAAAAGAAAAGTACATCGTTATGTCCTCTATTAAGGACACCTCGACATTTGAATTAAAGTCCTCTCTTCAACTTTCAGATTTTGTTGAACTTTTACTAGAACCGTTATATAAGTATCAACATTTATATTTAATTAGATTAGGTTTACATGAAGCTTTAGTTAATGCAGTTAAGCATGGAAATAAATTTGATTCTTCAAAAATTATTAAAGTAAAGAGAATAATCACTCCTCATTGGTGGGTTTGGATAATACAGGATCAAGGTCAAGGTATGAAACAAGATAAAAGAAAATTTCATTTGCCTAAGAGAATTGATTCTGTAAGTGGAAGGGGATTATTTATTATTAATGAATGCTTTGATGATGTTAGATGGAGTCCTAAAGGCAACAAGTTGCAATTAGCTTTGAGAAGATGATTTTTTATGTGGACAGGGAGTATCTACATTAATACCTTTTAACCATTTTAAACTCTCCTCTAAATATTCTATTGAGTCTTTTTCATTATTTCCAATAATTAGTTGACAAA
>CACNSV010000012.1 GCA_902623195.1 uncultured Prochlorococcus sp.
ATTATTTAAGGTTAGATCAAAATAATCCCCCTGATGTAAGGTTAGTTTTTCAAAACCCTGCTTTACTTGGGTCATTAACTATTGAGGAAAATGTGGGTTTTATTTTGGACAGAAATAAAAAAATTCCTAAAAAGTTCATAAAAGATCTTGTAAATGAATGCCTAGAAGAAGTTGGTTTATATGACGTAGCTCAAAAACTTCCAAATGAATTAAGTGGGGGTATGCAAAAAAGAGTTAGTTTCGCAAGAGCGTTAATAAGTGAGCCTAAAGGAAAGAAAGAAAATAATCCTTTGCTTTTGTTTGATGAGCCTACCGCTGGTCTTGACCCAATGGCATCATCTCGTATTGAGGATTTAATAAATAAAACAAACGATAGAGTAAAAGGCTCATCTATTGTTGTGAGCCACGTTCTTAGTACTATAGAGAATACATCTACAAAAGTATTAATGCTATATGGCGGACAATTTCGCTGGGAAGGTTCAGTTGATGATTTCAAAAACAGTAACGATCCCTACGTTTATCAATTCAGGAAAGGTAAACTTGAGGGTCCAATGCAACCAAAAGAGATTTAATTATTATGCGTAGAAGTCTAAGAGATTCAATCGTTGGTTTTTCTTTAATAGGAGGGCTAATTATTTTTACATCCTTTTCCTTTTGGTTGAGGGGAATTAAATTAACTTCAAAAAATTGGTTTATTTTTGCAAATTTCAATAATGCAAGTGGACTATCGAAGAAATCTCCAGTTACATATAGGGGAATTATTGTTGGATCTATTGAGGATTTAATTTTCACTAATGAATCTATTAAAGCGAAAATAGTTATTAACAATCCTGAAATAATTCTTGCTAAACCAGCTTTTGCAAAAGTAGTAACAAATTCATTTCTAGGAGGAGATGTACAAGTAGCTATAGAGACAAGTGAAGCAAGCCTACCAAAAAACATAGCAAAAGCTACTTCAAAACTATGTAATAAAAATCTAATAGTTTGTGAAGGAGATATAATTAAAGGTAAGCAATTATCAAGTTTATCTAATATTACTAATAGAATAAATGAACTTTTAAAAGACTCTAATCAGGAAAATTTAGTTGAAAATATTGTTAAATCAATTGAACAATTTGATCAAACTCAAGAGAATCTTGATGAATTAATTTACTTGTCAAAACAAGAGATTAATAGGGTCAAACCTTTGTTAAATGACCTTACGATAGCAGCCGGACATCTTAATAATATATTATCAACTATGAATGATGCAGAAACTCTTGAAGACATTAAATTAACTCTAGAAGCTTCTAGCTCAATTTTTCAAAAAATAGATTTTATGGCTGATGACTTTGAAATATTAATGAAAGATCAAGAACTTACAAGTGCTTTAAGAGATTTAGCAATTGGACTTTCTAAATTTCTAAATGAAATCTATCCATAGTTAAATTAAATTTCATTAATTGCATTTAAGGCCATTGCAGCAATTGCTTGATCAGTAGCTTTTGGCAATTGAACATACTTACCCTGAGCAGCATCAGCTAATTCTTTACCAAATCCACTTGCAATAAATTTGCGCTCAGTATCAATTATTAAAAGTTTAATTCCTAAGCTGGGATAATTTGATGCAACATTTAATACTTCTTCTTTTAGATTCACGGCATCGCTATCCTCATCTTCAGATTGACCTAAGGAAACTCCTAATGGGACATTGCCTCTCCCATCTGTAATCCCAACCACTATCGCTTGACCAATATCACCAGTTGCTATTGCATTTTTAGCAACTCTTGCTGCTTGCGTTAAACCATGTGCCAAAGGAGACCCTCCTCCACAAGGCATTGTTTCTAGACGTCGTTTCGCAGCAGTGATTGATCTAGTAGGTGGTAAAAGAACTTCAGCTTGATTACCTCTAAATGGAATCAAAGAAACCTCATCTCTATTTTCATAAGCTTCTGTTAGAAGTCTAATAACAGCTCCTTTGGCACTTTGCATCCTATTTAACGCCATTGATCCGCTTGCATCTACAAGAAAGATAACTAATGCGCCTGCTTTCTTTTGTAATAATTTCGCTCTAAAATCACCTTCCTCAACAATTATCTTTTTATTAGGATTTTTTAACCTTCTAGATTTTTGATAAGGTGCTGCAGCCCTTAAAGTTGCATCTACAGCGATTCGATTTAATTTTCCTCTAGGAATGATAGGTCTAACATATCTACCCCTAGTTTGACTTAATATTACTGATCTATTTCCACTATTTGATGCCTTAGATTTCGCAGAAGAGAAAAGCAGTAAGTCAGGATCTACAGCGCATGCTTCAGGATCTAGAATAAATTCTTCAGGAACATCTGGTGTAGATTCTTCATCACCCTCTGATTCTTCTTCCTGATTATCCTCATTTGAATCAGATTGTTCATCATTAGAATCCTCCTGATTCTGAGGAGGAGGAGGAGGAGGGGTTTGGTCTTCGGGAGGAGGAGGCTGCATCTCATCATCCTCATCTGGAGGTAACTGTTGCGATCTTGGAATAATTACTAGCCTCACCGCCACTTTAAGATCGTCAGTATTTACAGAATCGCTTCCTCTCAAGGCTGCATTAGCTTTTGCAACCTTAACTGCGAATAATTCTGATCTATGACCTTCAATACCTCCTCTAAGTGCCTCGTTTACCAAATAGCTTATTTGCTCTTTACTAATAGTCACATCAGGTAACCACTGCCTCGCTAAAATTAATTGTGTTGATAAACTTTCCGTTTCTTCAGACCACTTTTCAGAAAACTTAGTATTATTTTCCGCATGCATTAAAACAGATTTAGTAATTTCAACTCTTTGATTATTATCTATTGATTGATTAGCAGAAAGTACTATTGCAAATCTGTCTAAGACATGATCTCTTAAAATACCCTCTTCAGGATTGTAAGTAGCAATTAAAAGTGATTTACATGGATGAGAAAGACTCAAACCATCTCTTTCAACATAATTTTGTTCCCTACCAGTCGCTTCAAGTACTAAATTAACTATTCCATCATCTAATAAATTTATATCATCAATGTATAAAACACCTCTGTGAGCATCTGCTAAAACCCCAGGCTGAAAGACTTGCTCACCTGAACTTAATGAACTTGCAACATCAATAGAACCAACTAATCGATCCTCTGTAATACCAATAGGGACTTGAACAAATGGTGCCGGTACAACTTTTGTTAATATTGATTCTTTTAATTCATTTTCATCATTGAAATTAATTTTTTCAAACAACTTTAAAAGCCCTTCATCCCATTCTTCTGTTTTGGCGGGATCAAGATTTCTACTTATAGGCCTGAAATTAACTGTATTAAGTTTTAAATTTTTTATTGTTGCTTCACTATCAAGAATCTCAATGGGAGGAATTAAAGCATGCAAGCCTCGAGCTAATACAGACTTCCCAGTTCCTCTTCCACCTGCAATAATCACACCGCCTAAGCTTGGATCTACTGCTGCCAATAAAAGGGATAACTTTAATAGATTATGTCCTGTTATGGCAGCGAGTGGGAATGCCCCAGATGAATCTCTCTTACTCATTAAATCCTTAATATTTGTTGTAGATTTCGCCTCTTGTTCCAAAGTCAATTTTTAAATCCCTGATATAGAATTTATCCAATAAACTATCAATTTATAGTGGAATTATCAAATCTTAATATCAAAAATGGCTTATGCATATCATTGGGATCAAATATTGATAGCAAATTTGGTACCCCTATTAATTCATTAATTGAATCAAAAATCAGGATTCAAACAATAATTAGTAATTTAATTAATTTAAACCATGAAGGCAAATTAGAAAAAAATATATTAGAAAAATTCTTTCATTGGTCTTCTCTCTACCAAACAAGTCCCTTAGGAGTCGTTGGGAAACAACCGGATTATATTAATTGTTTATTATTAGTCAAGGGAGATTTACTGCCACCCTCTTCTCTAGAACAAGCAAGATTCCTCCTAAAAGAATTTCAAAATTTAGAAAAAGAATTTGGAAGATATAAATCATCGGGAGAGCAAAGATGGCTTCCAAGACCACTTGATATAGATATTTTATGGTGGGATAATTTATATATTAATGATGATAATTTCAAAATCCCTCATCCAAGATTTCAAAATCGTAATTTTGTCATTTCCCCCTTAGCAGAGGTTCTAAGTATTACTCAGAAAATAAAAAAATTAAATGTTAAAAATTGGGTAATAAATTAATATCCAATCGCACAAAATAATTGTTAGGGTAAATTTATTTGATAAAAATGCAGCATAATCATTTAATAAAAAAACCTATTTTTAAAGAAAAGATATCTGAGTTAAAAACAAAAAAATTCAGCTTTGAGATAAATAGAATTGAACTTCCAAATGGGCACGAAGGTGAATATGGAAGTATAAAATTCCCAAATGCAGCATTAGCCGTTCCAATAACAAACGATAATAAAGTCATTATTCTTCGTCAATATAGATTTGCTGTTTCACGATATTTACTTGAGTTTCCTGCGGGTACTTTAGAAACAGGTGAGACACCAATCAACTCAATAAAAAGAGAAATACAAGAAGAGGCTGGCTATAAAGCAGAGGATTGGGATAAATTAGGAACTTTAGTTAATGCTCCGGGATATTCAGACGAGGTAATTCATCTATTCCTTGCACGCAAATTACATAAATTAGATATTGATGTAGAAGGTGATTTAGATGAAGATATTGAAGTATTAACTTTCTATCCTGATGAACTAGATAATTTAATTGCTAGTGGGCAAGAAATTTTAGATGCAAAAACTATCACGGCATGGTTTAGAGCTAAACAATTTCTAAAGATCTAATGGAACATCCAAGAATTCTTTTTTGGTATAGAAAAGATCTTAGAGTCAACGATAATAAAGCTCTAATTAAGTCATTTTCTTTATCAAAAGCAATAACATCAATTTATATTTTTGATGAAACATACCCCTATGATTTCAACTCAAAATCACGTTCATGGTTTTTAAGCGAAAGCCTAAAAGAATTAAATGAAAAGTGGGAAAAAGCAGGTGGTAGATTACTTATTGAAAGAGGTTCGCCAATACATTTAATTCCTTTTATAGCAAAAAAAATAAATGCTAAATATATATTTTGGAATAAAGCAATTGAACCTTATGAAATCCAAAGAGATGAGAAGATTAAAGCTGATTTGAAAAACTCAAATATTGAGATTATTGATTTATGGGATAATTTATTAATTAATCCCGCAGAAATTTCGACTGGGAGTAAAACGCCATACACAGTCTATGGACCTTTTTTTAAAAAGTTTAAAAATCTACTAGATAAAGAAAATTTTGAAAAAGGCAAGAATTTCAAATTTGAAAAATTAAAAGATTTAGATGATGAGTTAATAAAAAGTCAATTGGTTACAAAATCTAAAACAATATTTGAAGAATTTCTTAAAAATATTAATTTTTCAGGCATGGAAATTTGCCCATGTAGACCTGGTGAAATTGGTGCAGAAAAATTATTAGAAAGTTTTTCTTCATCAAATAAAATCACCACCTATCACTTAGCTAGAGATTACCCATCAAAAGATGGAACCTCATATTTAAGTGGCTCATTAAGATTTGGGACAATTAGTATAAGAAGTCTTTGGGAAAAGACTCTTCTCCTTAATTTAATAAATAAAGATACTAAAAATATCCAATCAATTGAAACATGGCAAAAAGAACTTGCTTGGCGAGAATTTTATCAACATTGCTTATTTCATTACCCCGAATTAGAAAAAGGTCCCTATAGAAAGAAATGGAATAATTTTGCATGGAATGATAATCAAGAATGGTTTAATCGTTGGTCTGAGGGACAAACTGGTGTACCTATAATTGATGCTTCGATGAGACAGCTAAATCAAAGTGGGTGGATGCATAATAGATGTCGAATGATTGTAGCCTCATTTTTAGTGAAAGATCTTATATGCAATTGGCAATTAGGAGAGAAAAAATTTATGGAACTTTTAGTTGATGGTGATCTTGCAGCTAACAATGGTGGCTGGCAATGGAGTGCTAGCAGTGGGATGGACCCTAAACCACTAAGAATTTTTAACCCTTATACGCAAACTAAAAAATTCGATCCTCTATGCAAATATATTAAATTTTGGATCCCAGAATTATCTGGTATTAATAATGCAGAAATAATAAATGGTGATATATCAAAACTAGAAAACATTAATTATCCAAGTCCAATTGTTTCTCATAACGTTCAGCAGAGAATTTTTAAAACGCTTTATGCAACTATTTAATTAATATTTAAGTAATCATTAATTATTAAGTTTAAATTCTCTACAACATAGGTTTGTTCTTCATAAGTAATTTCTGGAAACATTGGTAAACTAAGTACTTCTGTGCATATTTTCTCAGTCTCTAAAAGTTCTTCTCTTTCATATGAACTATTTTGATAAGCTTTTTGAGAATGAATAGGAATTGGATAATAAATAATAGTGTTTATTCCATTTTTCATAAGATGATATTTCAAGAAATTCCTTAGAGATTTATAGTTTTCTGTATTTGTCTCAAACAAATATTGTGGATTATCTCTATTTGAAAACGTATCATTTTTAAATCTAATAACAAATTGATTCCATGTATGAGAAGCTAGTTTTGTATTGGTTTCTGGTAGGGAGAGAAAATCATTGTTTTTGATTAGATTTAAGTAATTATTAGCAACTTTTTTTCTAGATTGAATACATTTAGATAATGAATTTAACTTAACATTGAGAATCGCTGCTTGAATCGTATCTAGCCTACTATTGTAACCAATTTGATTATGAGCATATCTTTTAGGACTGCCATGTACTGCTAATTCTCTAATTTTTTGAGCTAAAAAAGCATCAGATGTTGTCACTGCTCCTCCATCACCGGCTGCTCCAAGATTTTTGGTTGGGAAAAAACTAAAGCAGCCAATATCTCCGATGCTCCCAACTTTTTGACCATCCCATTCTGTACATGTAGCCTGAGCACAATCTTCAATAATTTTAAGTTTAAATTTTTGAGCAATTGTCTTAATTACTGTCATATCAACAGAATTACCAAATAAGTGAACTGGCATTATTGCTTTAGTTCTAGAATTAATTTTTTTCTCAATATTTTTCGAGTCTAGTAAAAAAGTATTTGGATTTATATCCACAAAAACCGGTTTAGCACCAACATTGCTAATTGCCTCCGCTGTAGCAAAAAAACTAAACGACGAAGTAATAACTTCATCACCTTCACCAATATCTAAAGCTCTAAGAGCAAGAATTAATGCATCAGTACCACTATTACAACTAACAGCATATTTTGTACCTATAAGAGATGAAAAAGAATATTCAAATTGCTTAATTACCTCTCCGCCAATAAATTGACCTCCTTTTAATACCTTTAAAACTTCTTCTTCAATATCAGATCCTATTTCTGCATATTGTCTTTCTAAAGTGAATGGAGGTACTTGCATAGTATTTATCTTAACCCTAAAGTTTTTTATACGAGATAAACAGTTTTTTACTTAAACCATTCAGGCTCATTACCAGGTGTCCATTTTATATTACATCCTAATGAAGGTAGCTGTTTTGACGGATAATCTTTATCAACAATCATTGCTTTGGCCGCTGATATCAAATCATCTCCCGTTACAGGAATATTATTAGAAGGTCTACTATTATCGAGTTGACCATGATAAAAAAGAGAAAAATTTCTATTACCTTTATTAGAAAAAAGATAAAAATCTGGGGTACAGGCAGCTTTTAATTTCTTTGCAAAGCTTTGATCCTCATCAAATAAATATGGAAAACTCCATCCATTTTTTTCTGCTTGAATTTTTAAATTCGCTGGAGAATCTCCAGGATGAGTTTTGATATTATTACTTGAAATTGCAATAGTTTGAATATCATTTTCAATATCTTTAATTATTTTTGAGATATGAGTTTCAACATGCTTAACGAATGGGCAATGAGCGCAAATAAACATTATAAATAAATGTCTTTCGTCCAAATGTGAAAAATCAAATTTTTCATATTCTTTTAAATTAACATTAAGCATTTCAGCATTAGGTAATGAACTACCCAACTCGATAAACATAGAATTAGTTTTAACCATTGTTTATGAACAAATTATATAGTTGAAGAATATTGTATATTTTTGATTAATGTATGAACAAGTGCACTTTTTGTAGGAGAATAATATAAATAATTAATAAAATGCTTCTTGACTTAACCGGAAAAAAAATTCTTGTTACTGGTATCGCTAATAACAGATCAATTGCATGGGGTATAGCACAACAGTTGTCCAAAGCTGGAGCTAATTTAGGTATAACCTACCTGCCTGATGAAAAAGGTAGATTTGAATCTAAAGTCAGAGATTTAACAAGTGATTTAAATCCTTCGTTATTCTTACCATTAGATGTTCAAAACCCATCTCAAATTGAAGAAGTATTTGAAAATGTCAAGAATAAATGGGGAGAAATCGATGGATTAGTTCATTGTTTAGCTTTCGCTGGGCGTGATGAATTGATTGGCGATTACAGTAATACTTCATCAGAGGGATTTAATAGAGCACTTAATATAAGTGCTTATTCGCTTGCACCTTTATGCAAATATGCGAAACCCTTATTCAGTGAAGGAGCAGGCGTAGTTTCATTAACTTATCTAGGTTCTGAAAGAGCTATTCCGAATTATAATGTCATGGGAGTTGCAAAAGCTGCATTAGAGGCATCAGTCAGGTATCTCTCAGCAGAGCTAGGGCCTGAGCGGCAAATCAGAGTTAATGCTATAAGTGCAGGCCCCATAAGAACTCTTGCAAGTTCTGCAATTGGGGGAATCTTAGATATGATTCATAATGTTGAAGAGAAAGCACCCTTAAGAAGAACAGTTACCCAAATAGAGGTAGGAAATACAGCAGCATTTTTATTAAGTGATCTTTCTAGTGGTATTTCAGGTCAAACTATTTACGTTGATGCAGGATATTGCATTAATGGTATGTAGAGAAAAAATTTTTTAATTTTATGTCAGATATAAGACAAGCAGAAATTCAAAGGAAGACAAACGAAACTGAAATAAGTGTTTTTCTAAATGTAGATGGCACTGGTATTTCTGATATCAATACAGGAGTTCCATTCCTTGATCATATGTTGCATCAAATTTCTAGTCATGGATTATTTGATTTAAAAATTAAAGCAATTGGAGATCTTGAAATAGATGATCATCATACAAATGAAGATGTTGGTATTGCGCTAGGCAAAGCTTTTGCAAAATCTCTTGGGGATAGAAAGGGCATTAATAGATTTGGACATTTTTTAGCTCCTCTTGATGAGGCATTAATACAGGTGACTTTAGATTGCTCAGGTCGTCCTCATTTGTCATATAACCTGCAAATACAATCCTCCAGAATTGGAACTTACGATACAGAATTAGTTAGAGAGTTTTTCATCGCATTTGTTAATAGTAGTGGAATCACATTACATATAAATCAAATTCAAGGTGTTAACGCACATCATATTGTTGAAGCAAGTTTCAAAGCATTTTCTAGAGCAATGAGAATGGCGACTGAGATAGATCAAAGAAGATCTGGGTCTGTACCAAGTAGTAAAGGTATGCTTGAAAGAGAACAAGATTAAAAATCGAAATGATCCACAATTTTGAACATTATTCGCGAAAATAGGATTAATTAATGATAAATCGTGACGAGCTTACAAGAAAAAAATATTCTAAATAATCAAGTTTTTGATAAAGCTGATTGGTCAAGCGCTTATCAAAATGTTGAAGTTGAGTTAGAAAATAAATCTTTAAATATTTCAAAGGGGAATACAATCCCTGAATTAAATGGAACATTATTTAGAAATGGTCCAGGTATTCTTGAGAGAGATGGGCAATGGTTACATCATCCTTTTGATGGTGATGGGATGATTACTGCAATTAAATTTAAAAATGGGGAAGCTTCTTTTACTAATAAATTTGTAAAAACTGAAGGCTTTTTAAAAGAACAGAAAGTTGACAAATTTATATATAGAGGAGTATTCGGAACTCAGAAAAAGGGAGGAGTTATTAATAATGCCTTTAACCTAAATCTCAAAAATATCGCCAATACTCATGTTATTAAACTAGGAGATGAACTATTAGCCTTATGGGAAGCAGCTGGACCTCATTCACTCGATCCGAATAATCTGGAAACTAATGGATTAACAACTCTAAAAGGTGTACTTAAGAAGAATGAGGCATTTAGTGCTCATCCAAAGGTAGATTTTAATTCTGATTCAGCAGATGAAGTTTTGATAACTTTTGGAGTACAAACAGGACCGACCAGTACCATCAGATTAATGGAATTTTCGAATTCTGGGAAAAATTCAGGGCAAATTCTATTTGACAGAAAAGATAAACTTAAAGGCTTTGCATTCCTTCATGATTTCGCCATAACTACGAATTGGGCAATCTTTCTGCAAAACGCCATAGACTTTAATCCGCTACCATTTGTGATGGGTCAGAAAGGTGCGGCACAATGTTTAAAGTCTAACCCTAAAAAAAAGGCAAAATTTTTCATCGTACCAAGAGAAAGTGGACTATTTAAAGGTCAACCTCCTATTGTCATAGATGCTCCTGAAGGGTTTGTCTTTCACCATGTAAACGCATATGAGAATGATTCGAATATTATTTTAGATAGCATTTTTTATGATGATTTCCCCTCAGTCGGTCCTGATGAAGATTTTAGAAATATTGATTTTGATAACTATCCTGCAGGCAAATTAAAAAGATCACTTATTGATTTAAAAGGTAAGAGTTCTAAATTAATAAGTATTAGTGATCAAACTTGTGAATTTGCAGTTGTTAACCCTAATTATTTAGGAATAAAATCAACTTACAGCTGGATGGCATGTACAGAGAGTAAGACAGGGAATGCACCACTACAAGCAATAAAAAAAATAAATCTCGAGACTAAAGAAGAATTGTTCTGGTCTGCAGCTCCAAAAGGTTTTGTCAGCGAACCCATAATGGTTCCAAAAAAAGATAGCAAATATGAAGATGAAGGTTATTTATTAACACTCATCTGGAATGGATCTAGAAGAGGTAGTGATTTAATAATTCTAGATTCTAAAAATCTTAATGAGCTCGCCACTTATGAATTACCGATTAATATTCCACATGGTTTACATGGATCATGGGCGAATGAAAATTGATTTAATATTTTGGGAAAATCTTTTTAAGTTCAGGAATTAATTTAGCGATTGCTTTGCCTCTATGGCTCAAATTATCTTTAATATCATATGGCATCTCGGCAAAAGTTAATCGACTTGAAATCTCTTCGAATATTGGATCGTATCCAAACCCATTTATTCCTCTAGTACTTGATAATATAGTTCCAAAACATTTTTCCTCAATATCTAATATTATCTCTCCTTCAGGGTTTGCTACGCAAACATTAGCTACAAAATATGCATTACGATTATCTATACCTTCAAGCTCACTCAATACTCTCTTAATCCTATCCCTATCATTATCTGCGTATCTTGATGAATAAATACCAGGACTACCATTTAGAGCCTCTATACATAAACCTGAATCATCTGAAATTGCATAATTATTCAATTTTTTTGAGACCTCGCACGCTTTTTTTATAGCATTCTCTCTAAAAGTCTTACCTGATTCAACAACATCAATTGAATCAGGTTGTAAAGCTAATTGACAATTAACATCTGAAAGTAATTTTTGATATTCACTAATTTTACCTAGGTTTTTACTTGCGATATATAGAAGTTTTTTCATTTATTTATTCATTATTAATAAACTCTTTACTCCATTTTAAAGTTTTATCAAGCAAATCTTTTGAAGGGGCCTCACAATACAATCTCAGGAGAGGTTCTGTTCCAGAGAATCTGAAAAGTATCCAAAAATTATTTTGAAGTCGTATTTTTATTCCATCAGTCATAGAAACATTTTTTACTAAATAATTGCAAATATTATTAGGTATTTTTTTAGTTATAAATTTTTTAAGATTATTTTTTTTATTGTTATCCGTAAAAGGTATATCAATTCTTTCATAAAAACTTGGACCAAATTCTTTGTGTATTTCATCTAGAGATTCAAACAAATATTTTGATTGTTCAGCAATTCCATTTAATAAAGTCATAGCCGCATATAAACCATCTCTTTCTGGCATATATTCACCAAAACCTACTCCTCCCGATTCTTCTCCACCAATAAATATTTGTTCATTAATCATTTTTTCTGCAATGAATTTAAAACCTACAGGTAACTCAATTACTTTCCGATTTTGTTTTTTTGATATGTTCGTGATAATATCCGATCCACTTACAGTTTTTAAAACAGGATTTGAAGTCTTATTTTTTAAACCAAGATAATCAATAAAGTATGGGAGTAGATTTTGAGTACTACAGTATCTACCCAACTCATCAATCACAGCAATTCTATCGCCATCACCATCAAAAACTATACCTAAAGTTTTTATATCATTCTTTGCTTCTTTCTTTAGAATTTTTTTTAAATTATCAATATTATTTTCTAAAGGTTCTGGTAGATGTCCTCCAAAATATGGATCATTATTTTCTCTAATACCTTGAACGATATCTGAGCCATTACCTTTAAAAAGAATATCTAAACTATTAGAAGCTGAACCATGCATAGAATCAAAAAATACTCTTATTTTCATCTCTTTGAATTTGTTCAAGATAAATTGAGTATCAAATTTGTCGGAGATTCTTTCTAAATAAAATCTCTTTATATCGATCTCTTCATATTTATTACTGCCTGGCTCGATAGTATTTTGTAATTTAATTCTCTTTTCTACCGCTTCAGTAAAGGAGGTATTTACAGAGGATCCTTGAAAATTCTTTATTTTCAAACCAAGCCAATCACTGGGATTATGACTTGCTGTAATTATTAAAGAACCAAGCAAATTCATTTCTTTCGTATAAAAACTGCATGCAGGAGTTGTTACATAACTAGTCGATAAAATTGGCTCAAGACCACAAGCATTAACATATGGAATTATTGCTTTCGCAAAGTGGTTAGCCATAAATCTTCTATCAAAACCTATTAAAACTTTTTTTGATAAGAGCTTATTGTAATATTGATAATTTAACTCTTGGCAACAAGCAACGGTAACTTTGATTAAATTTTCAAAAGTAAAATCAAAAGCTAACCTGCCTCTCCAACCATCAGTACCAAATTTTATTACTCTGTAATTATCTTGATGCAAAATGTTAAAGCCACTAAAGGTGTATAAATACATTTTAATTTATGTAGTATAAATATAAGTCGACTAAAAAATTTTTGAATAATTTATTACTTAAAAGTTATTTAAGATGTAAAAGAAAGGCTTGGCTAGATTTATGGGGTGAAAAATCACTAAAAACTTGGTCTGCCCAGCAATCAATTCATTTAATAACTGAATTTAGTAATTTTAATGAATTTACAAAAGGAGATTTGTTCAACGGAAGAAAAGCTTGTGAGAAAGGTGTCAAAGGTGTCATAGGGATAAAGATTATTGATAAAGTAAAAAATAATTTAAAAATTGAACTCAATCCGTCTTTATTAATAAGAACCAATGGAGATAGTATTTGGGGTAAATATAAATATTTGCCTGCCGTTTCAAAATTAGGGCACAGAACGACAAGAGAACATCAATTGGATTTAGCATTATGTTCAATTTTTATAGAAAGATTTCAAAAAGCCAAAGTAGAATATGGACTTGTTATATCAAAACAAAATTATAAACTTTATACTGAAAAAATATTCATAAGTAAAAAATTAAGAGATAAAGCAATAAATCTTTTTTTTGAATTAAATGAATCATTAAAATATAAAATTCCTAATATTACGGAAAATAGAAAAAAATGCTCAATATGTTCTTGGAAACAATTCTGCGATAAAGAAGCTACATCTAATGGTTTTTTAACTGATATTGATGGTATTGGTCGAAAAACGGCTCAATCATTAAAGAATATTGGTATCCATAATGTTAAGCAATTAGCAGCTTCTGATAAAACTAAATTAAAAAGTAAATTATCTATTAATGATGAAAATGATTTCAAGAAAATTAATCAAATAATTAATCAATCAAAATCTTATCTATCAGGATTACCAATATATCTCAAGTCACATAATGATTTATTGGATTTATTTAAGAAACTAAATCAAGGCTTTTATGTATTTGATATCGAATCAAATCCTGACGAAGATCATGACTTTTTATATGGCTTACTTTCAGTAGAAAATGTATATGATCAAAATAATAATTTTTTTTACAAACCCATATTAAATTTGATCAATAAAAATAAATATAATCTTGAGATTTTAAAGCAATTAATTTTAAGAAATAATTGGCCAATATTACACTTTGGAGAAACAGAAAAAATCACAATGATAAAAATGGCAAAAATCATTAATTTAAATAAATTTGATATCGATTCCCTAGAGTCAAGATTTATAGATTTGCACTTGCTTATAAGAAACTCATGGATCCTTCCAATAAAAAATTACAGTTTAAAAACGGTTGCAAATTGGGTAGGGTTTGATTGGAGTCAAAAAAATATTAGCGGATCTAAAGCCTTATATTGGTGGATCCAATATAGAAACACAAACGAAAATTCTTTTCTAGAAAAAATAATAAACTACAATAAGGACGATTGTTTAGCAACTTTAGAAATAATTAAATGGCATTTAGATAATGCTCAAAAATTTCTATAAGAAAACTGATCCTATAGATTTTTCAACTTTTATTGATCCTAATTCTGCATGAAAAAACGATTGTAATTGATTCAAATAATTTTTTTTCATCATTGCTAAACCAATTATTTTATTAGGGCTAAGGGATAAAGAACTAGTTATGGTTCCAGTTATTATTTTTTTATCTTCACTCAAATAAATTTTTTTATCATTTAATTCAAGATTTTCATTATGAACAAAAGCATACCAAACTCTAATTTCCTGCTTTAAAGATGCTATCTTTCTTAACCTTGCCATCGTCTCCTGTCCCAGATAACAGCCTTTATTGAAATCAATTAAATCATATAAACCTAATTCAAGTGGATTATTGTTACCGTTGATTTCAGCATTTAATCTTGGGATCGCCTGCCGTATTTTCCACTCTTCTAGATTGCTTGATTTTAACAATTCTATATTATTATTTAAACAATATTTTTTAAGATCTTCTTTGATAAAAATTTTTGGCTCAAATTTTCTCCAGGATTGATCATTTTCAACTTCCTGTAATCTAAAAGTAGAAAAATTATCACTCAAGAAAACTTTATCAGAGGGGAAGATCATATTATGGAAGAAATCTTTAATTTCTCTAATATTGCCTCTTATATTAACAAGTAATAATTTATCTTTATAGAAATGGATTTCTAATAATGCTCTCAAAATACCTTTTGGATTGAGCCAGCATGTTTGCATGTATGGAACATCAAGATTGGTATTAGTTGTTGTAATACCGTTTATAAATCTTTTAGAGCCTTCCCCTTCGACATAAAAGGATTCAAATTTTTCTAACCAAAAATTTTTTTTATTTTCTTTTTTAATCATCAACTAATAAAATCACGAATATTAAATAAACTCCTTAAAACAACTTTATTTTTCTTTAAATTATCAGAACCACCCTCTTCTCTATCAACAATTGATAAAACTTCATTAACAACATAATTGTTCTCTCTTAATTTATTTATTGCTTTTAAACATGAACCTGCAGTTGTAACGACATCTTCTAAAACAGTAACAACAATATTATTTTCTAGTTTTGGCCCTTCTATACAAGATTTAGTACCATAATTTTTTTCCTCTTTTCTAATTATTAATCCATCAAGAGGAATTCCCTTATTTGCAGCTAACAAAATTACGCCACTAACTAATGGATCTGCTCCTAACGTTAAGCCCGCAACAGCTTTAGTTTCAGAATTCATTAATTCTAAAAATAGTTCACTTATTAATTTTAATCCGTAACCATTTAATGAAACAGGTTTACAATTTAAATAATGGCTACTTTCTTTACCAGAAGACAATTGGAAATTTCCTTTTTTATAGGAATTTTTTTGCAAAAGATTAAGCAAATTTGCCTTATTTTTATAAAAATCCGGAGAGAAATTACTCATTACTGGAACATTAATATATTTAAACATTAGAATAAAAAAAAGAAATCTCACAAAAGCTTACTAATTTGGTGCTTTTTGAAATATTATTTTTAGGTACTATAAAATTAGATACATTTTTTTATGTACAAATTTGGGGGTGTAGCAATCTGGTGAATGCAGCGAACTCATAATTCGCCTTAGGCGAGTTCGATCCTCGCCACCCCCATCAAATACTTGGCTTTGCATGAGAATAACACTTATTATATTTTTATTGATATTTCCTGCTTTTTTTGCAGCTAGTGAACTTTCAGTATTATTAATAAGGCCTAGCAAGGTATTAAGGCTTATAGAAGAAAAGAAGGAGGGAGCTAATTCAATACTTAAAATTCAAAAGAGATTTAGATCATCATTAATTTCATCACAATTTGGTGTAACAATTTCGCTCATAGCAATCGGTTGGCTAGGTAATGGTTTAGCTAGAAATTTTTGGCAAGATAATTCCTTAAAAACTAGATTTTTGGATCTAACTCTATTTTTAATTATTGTTTTTATTTCAACACTTATTTCCGGTCTAATCCCAAAAGCAATAGTTATAAACAATCCTGAATCAGCCGCCTTAAAATTAACAACTATTTTTGAAGCTGTAAGAAAAGGCATGAAGCCAATAGTTTCTTTAATTGAATTTTTTGTAAGTGCATGCTTAAGATTATTAAAATTAAATAACAAATGGGATTCATTAAATTCTGGATTATCAGCAGGAGAGCTTGAAACACTAATAGAGACAAATAATGTGACGGGTTTAAAACCTGATGAAAAAAATATAATCGAAGGGGTTTTTGCTCTAAAAGATACTCTTGTAAAAGAAGTTATGATCCCAAGATCTGAAATGGTTACTTTACCAAAAGACATAACTTTTTCGGAACTTATGAAGAAAGTGGACAAATCTCGTCATGCAAGATTCTTTGTTATTGGAGAATCTTTAGATGATGTCCTAGGCGTTATAGATCTTCGTTATTTGGCAAAACCGATATCTAAAAGTCAATTAGGAGCAAATACATCATTAGAGTCTTTCCTTTTACCAGTTACTAAAGTTTTAGAAACTTGTTCTTTAGCTGAGATTTTGCCTTTAGTTAGAGATTACAACCCATTTTTACTAGTTGTAGATGAGCATGGGGGAACAGAAGGTTTAATAACAGCAGCTGATCTAACAGGAGAGATAGTTGGAGATGAGACACAAAATAATAGTATTAATGTTGATATGAAACAATTAGACAATTCTCAAAAAAAATGGTCAATCGCTGGTAAAGCAGAAATTGTAGAGATTAATAAAAAATTAGGTTGTCACATTTTAGAAGGAGAAGATTATCATACCTTAGCAGGCTTTCTTTTAGAGAGATTTCAAATGGTTCCTAAAATTGGTGATATTTTAGAATTTAAAAACTTAAAATTCGAAATAATTTCAATGTCAGGTCCTAGAATTGATCGTGTAAAAATAAATCTTATTGATGTTAAAAGTTGACATCTTATGCATGATAATAAAAATATAGATATGGATTGTAAGATATGGCACTAGACTCATATCCAGTCAAGGTTGGAGTCATAGGTATAGGAAATATGGGATGGCATCATGCAAGAGTTCTCAGCCTGCTAAAAGATGCAGACTTAATTGGCGTAGCTGATCCAAATGAGCAAAGAGGTCAGTTAGCGGAAGACCAATTTCAGTGTGATTGGTATAGTGATTATCATGAACTTCTATCTAGAGTAGATGCAATCTGCATAGCAGTTCCAACCCTATTACATCATCAAGTTGGATTAGATGCTCTTAAAGCAGGGGTACATGTTCTAATAGAAAAACCTATAGCAGCTAGTAGAAAGGAAGCAGCTGCACTAATAAGTGTATCTAAAAATAAAAATTGTTTATTACAAGTCGGACATATTGAGAGATTTAACCCTGCTTTTAGAGAATTAAATAAAATTATTAACAATGAAAAAATAGTTGTCTTAGAAGCGAGAAGACATAGCCCACATGGAGACAGAGCTAATGATGTCTCGGTCGTTATGGATCTTATGATTCATGATATTGACTTAATTTTAGAATTAGTTAATTCAAAAATAAAAAAATTATCTGCTGTTGGGGGGAAAAACAAAGAAGGTTTAATTGATTATGTGAGTGCAACACTTGTTTTTAAAAATAATGTAATTGCAAACTTAACAGCCAGCAAAATGAGTCATAAAAAGATAAGAAGCTTAAGCGCACATTGCCTGAATAGTTTAGTAGAAACTGATTTCTTAAACCATAATCTTCAAATATATAGAAAATCGAATGAATCTTATTCTGCTGAACACGGAGAATTAGTTTATAGAAACGATGGTTTTGTAGAAGAGGTAAGCACAACTTCCATTGAACCTCTTTATGCTGAACTGGAGCACTTTTTGAAATGTGTTCAGGGTAAAGAATCTCCAGAAGTTGATGGAGAACAAGCTTCAAGAGCGTTAATTATTGCGGATTTTATTGAGGATGCTGTAGAAAACCCAGGAGAGAGTATTTCTTTAGAAAAAGCTATTTAATAATCAATTAATTACTTAAACCCAACAGCAGCTTGCCATACAAATACTAGAAGAAAAAAGAATAAAGGGATTAAAGGAAGAACATCTACAGTTGGAGCAAAAGCTTTGTACGCTTCGGGAAGTTCAGCGAATGTATTAAGAAAAATCAACACCTTCTAAATAAATTAATTAATTACTATATGACGTTACCACGTATGATGAGCAATAGAGGATGTTTTCCATGGAGCGAAATCTATTGTAAAACAATTTTCGTGAATTGCTTTTGAAATTGCATTAGTAAATCGTATGACATGAGAGATATTATGCAAACTTATTAATGTTAAACCCAATAATTCGTTGTTTCTAATTAAATGATGAAGATAAGCACGAGAATAATATGTGCATGTTTCACAAGTGCAACTTGCGTCAATTGGGCGAAAATCATCTCTAAAACATGCATTTCGCAAATTCCATTTCTCATCATTAAAAAATGCAGTTCCATGACGTCCAAGCCTTGTTGGCAATACACAATCAAATAAATCAAAACCTTTTGCTATTGCAATTGAAATTTCTTTAAGAGAACCAATACCCATTAAATATCTTGGTTTATTTGATGGCAAGAATTTCGTGACTAAGTTAATTACATTATGAATTTCCTCTACAGACTCTCCTACACTAACCCCACCTACCGCAATACCAGGGAGATCAAATGAGCTAACAAATTTTGCACTTGACTCTCTTAAATTTTGATATTTACCTCCTTGGATAATTCCAAAAAGTGCTTGATCCTCTCTTGTATGAGTTTTCACACACCTCTCCAGCCAATGATTAGTTCTTCTCAAAGAATCCTCAATTTCATTTTCAGTGGATGTATGAGGAGGACAATGATCAAAAGCCATTGAGACATCAGCTCCTATATCCATTTGAATTTCCATTACTTTTTCAGGAGAGAGAAATATATAACTACCATCTCTTGGATTCTTAAAGCTAACTCCCTCATCAGAAATCTTATTTAATTTTGCCAGACTAAAAACCTGATAACCTCCAGAGTCTGTAAGAACTGGTTTATGCCAATTCATGAATTTATGAATACCACCAGATTCCTTAATGATTCTCTCTCCCGGTTGCAAATGTAAATGAAAAGTATTAGCAAGTATCATTGAAGCATCTGTAGACTGAAGTTGATTGGAGGTCAAACCTTTTACTGTTCCTAAAGTTCCAACCGGCATAAACTTAGGTGTTTCAACTAAACCATGAGGGGTAGTAAAAATACCAGTCCTCGCATTTGTAGAACTACAAAAAGAAGTTGATTTAAAATCGAACACAATATCTACTAAAATTTTGTCATTATATTTTTCTAATTTAACGTATTATTATCTAAAGACATATCTTTGAAACTTATCAAAAAAAAATTTTTAAATGACTTTGCTGGTGCTTGGATCTTCTTCACTATTTTTCCAAAGTTACCTGTAATCCATCCAAGATTTAAAAATATTACTCAATATGCACCTTTTTTAGGAATTTTTATAGGGTATATACAAAGTCTTATTTTTATAGGTTTAAAAAATAATTCATGGCCAATTTTCGCTTGTGCATCTATTTGCATCACAAGCGGTTTCTTAATTACAGGAGGACTTCATATCGATGGTTTAATGGATACATTTGATGGTTTATACGCTGGAAAAGATAAATTTATTAAAGCAATGAAGGATAGCAGAGTTGGAGCTTTTGGGGTGCAGGCAATTATTTTAATAATATTAATACAATTAGCATGTTTAATGAAGATAGAAGAGAAGATATTCGATGCCCTACCATTATGTTTATTTTGGGGAAGAGTATCAACACTTATTTATATAGATAGGTTTAAATATTTTAAATATAAAAGAAAATCTTTTAGCCATAAGAAATATTGGAGAGGACTAAACAAAGAATCACGATTTACTATTTTAATACTAATTTTAATGGCTTCATATAATTTAATTTTTAGCGATTCTTACGTTCTTATATTTAAAAAAATTTTATTATTACTTATAGGTTTCTTTTGTGCATGGAGAATACCAATATTGTTAGGTAATAAAACTGGAGGAGTCAATGGAGATACTTGCGGGGCAAGTGTTGTATTAACTGAAACTGTTATGCTATTTATATATGCAATTTCTCTATAGGTAATTTTAAATAAAAAATATTATTCTTTTGCAGATTTTGAATTTTATTAAAAAATTGGTTATCTTCGTCATTCTCTAAAAGATATAAATCACCTCCAATTTTTCTAGCTAATTTCCTAGCTAAAAACAGACCAACTCCTGTACCTTCTTTATTTTTAGAAGCAATCCCGCGATAACCTTTTCTAAAAATTTTTTCCCCTTCTTCTGTAGATATCTTCTTTCCATTATCAAAAACGATGATACCAGAATTAAAAAATAATATTCCTATCTGAGCATTTTCTTCAGTGTATTTACAAGCATTTTCTAACAAATTTGCAACAATTTCAGCTATTAACCTGTATTTTGAGTTTATTTCTCTAACTGACCAATCTGGCCATTCTATAGATTGATACCAATTTTTATTCTGTAATTTTGCATTAGCTTTTCCTCTCTCTAAAATTGGATTCAAAAGATCTTGTATGGTAATTTTTTCTGTCGCATTGAGATCAGGAGGCAATAAAAGTCTCTCTTCCCCAATTTCAATAGGTATTTGAAAAGGTTTTTTTAATTTCTCAAAAGATCCAATATATTCATTGATTTGTTTTTGTTCTATCAACATGCTTTCAATAATTTCTAATGAATCACTATCAGGACCGAGTCTTTTCATTAATAATTTTGCATAAGTTCTAAGTGCTGCTAATGGATTTCTCAGTTGATGAATAATAAAACCTACCTGACTTCTTAAATAATTTATTTCCTCATTATTTTTTTGCCTATCGATTTCTATAGAAAAACATCTAGATAATGAAATTGAAAGAGCTTTAAGTCGAGAATCAAGTATTAATGGCCATTCACCTCTTGTGAAATCAGTTTCTACCCTAATAACACCTATTAAAATATCTTTATCTTGAATTGGATACCATCTTCTATTAGGTGATGAAACTTTTAATTCAGGATCATCTGCGATTGGCTTAAGAGATCTTTCATTTTGGGGCCATTGACCTAGTAATTCAAAACTTGCTTTTTCCCCTTTCTTAGCAGAAGCAATATACACTACAAGTTGCTTTACTCCCATAAAACATCCAAAACTCTCTAGTTGAGTTACAATCAATTCTTCAAATTTATTAGAAAGTTGCATAATTAACGAGTGGTTAAAAAATTTTTTCTAGAGAAATTTTCAAAAAAACTTGTAAAATCTGAAAAAAGTATTAAGATTGTTAGTGATGCATGACACAAGTCATTCTCTCTATGAACAGATGTTCATAATAAATATGCTACATCAGAGGTTGATGGGTCCTCTATGTATCTTATACGTGAATTTAAGTAACTAACTTGATTAGTCAATTTTTACTTTAGAAACTAATCAAAAAAATATTAAGAATTAATGGAGATTCCAATCAATGTCAAAAAAAAGAAAAAGAATTAGCAGAAGAAGGCTTGCAGGCCAAAGAGTAATGGCTCATGTACCCATTTATCATATTGAGACTGGTAAGCTAAAGCCAGTAACTGCAGCAAGAAGATTTATAGCTGAAAATGGCTTATCTGCTCCATGTGTTTTTAACGTAAGGAGGAACGAACATACAACTGATAGATTCTTTTGGGGAGAGAAAGGTTTATTTAGTGCACAATATGCTGAAGAAAATCACTTTTTATTTCCTTCTCTTAAGACAGTTGTAGAAGGAATTGGCGAGGAAAAAATATTTGAAGGATTAGAACTTTCTGCAGATGACTGGGAAGAAATAGAAGAATATGAATATGCTTTCGTTTAAAATAATTCTTTAATTTTTAATCTTATAACCTTAATAAAATCTGGGTGAATTGTATGTGAACAGTTATATTCATATAATTCATTATTTAAATTTAATTCTCTTACAAGTCTTTTTGAAATCTCCCGAGATGCATTAATAGGTACCACATCATCTTGTAAACCATGACTAAGTAAAACAGGATTATTTTTGAGAGGGTACCATTTAGGGTGAGAATAGCCACTGCAAGAAATTACTAATCCTAAATCTATCCTTAAACCAGCGTCTAATGCCATGGCACCACCCTGGGAGAAACCCAATAATATAGTTTTTTTAAGAGAGATATTAGTTCTATCAAACGCCTTTAGTGTATCTAAAAGTTTATTTACAGCGTTCTCAGCTTCATTCCAATTGGGGGGGAATAAACTATACCATTGCCTCCCCATATCATTAGGTCTAGAAATAGGTGCTTTGAGAGAAATTAATTCAAATTCAAAACTTGAATTGTGAATAATTGATTTTCCTATTGGTAGAAGATCATCAGCATCGGCTCCCCAGCCATGAAGCAAAATAATCCTATGTGAGGAGTTTTGAGAGGCTATCGACACATATTCATGATGCATTAGAGATTTCATGTTTATATTCTTAAGTAATTAATATTTTATTTAATGTCTCCTTTTGCTTTAATAAGTGTTTCAGATAAAACAAACATCATTGATTTTTCAAAAGTTTTAGTTGAAGAATTTGGTTATAAGATTCTATCAAGTGGAGGGACAGCAAAACACCTTATAGAAGCAAACATACCTGTTATCAAAGTTTCCGAATTTACAAATTCTCCCGAAATACTTGAGGGGAGAGTAAAAACTTTACATCCCAAAATTCACGGCGGAATATTAGCAAAAAGATCTAATAAAATTCATTTAAATGATATAGAGAATAATAAGATTGATTTAATTGATCTAGTAGTTGTAAATTTATATCCCTTCCAACAAAAGATTGAAGCCAATTGTAGTTATGAGGAGGCAATTGAAAATATTGATATTGGTGGACCATCAATGATAAGGTCTGCAGCCAAAAATCATCAAGATGTCTCAGTTTTAGTAAATAATAATCAATATGAGAAATTCATTCAAGAATTAAGGAAAGGGACTCTCGCGATTTCTTATAAAACAGAGCTAGCTCTTAGAGCTTTTGAGCATACTACTAGTTATGACGCAGCAATCTCCAATTGGTTAGTCAAGGAAAAAAATCTCGAAAGCAATCTTCATTCAAAAACATTGCCATTTATAAAAAATTTGCGATATGGAGAGAATCCTCATCAAAAAGCATCCTGGTATGGTTTAAATAAAACAGGTTGGAATGCCGCAAAACAGCTGCAGGGAAAGGAATTGAGTTATAACAACTTACTTGATCTTGAATCTGCACTCTCAACAATCCTTGAATTTGAATATGAACAAAAGCAAAACTCTTCAACAAACATTAACGCTGCAGTGATATTAAAACACAATAATCCTTGCGGGGCCGCATTAGCAGATTCCCCATCAGAAGCATTCAAAAAAGCATTAGATTGTGACAGCACAAGTGCTTTTGGTGGTATTGTAGCTTTTAATAATAATGTAGATTTAGCTGCTGCCGAATTACTCTCAAATATCTTTCTTGAATGTGTTGTTGCTCCTTCTTTTGATGAAGAAGCCATCGAGATCCTAAATAATAAAAAGAACTTAAGATTACTCCAATTAAATCAAGAGAACATAAAAACAAATAATAAAAAAACATTTAAATCAATATTAGGAGGCATTCTTGAACAAGATATTGATAATGACGTTGACCAAACGAATGATTGGTCATGTGTGACACAAACAAAACCTACATCTGAAGAATTTAATGACTTAATATTTTCCTGGAAAATATGCAAGCATGTCAAATCAAATGCAATAGTAATCTCTAGAGATCAAAGAACTATAGGGATAGGAGCAGGACAAATGAATAGAGTAGGTGCAGCCAAAATAGCTTTAGATTCAGCAAAAGAATTTGCTAATGGTGCTGTTTTAGCGAGTGATGGCTTTTTCCCTTTTTCAGATTCTGTAGAATTTGCAAGTCAATATGGTATCAAATCAATCATCCAACCCGGGGGAAGTGTAAGAGATCAAGAATCTATTGATATGTGTAACAAATTAGGTATTTCAATGATATTTACCAACAAAAGGCATTTTTTACATTAAATAATTAATTTGTCTTAGGATAGTATGTAATCTTGTTTGTCTTCCTAAATAAAGCTAATCTTCCAGGCCCAGCACACAAAAAATATAGAGAAATCGCACCATAGATGAAGGATAATTCAAAAGTATAATTATGGCCCTCAACAACAGCCAGAGGGAATCCCTCTAATCCTGTATCCAACATGTGAAAATACAGAGCAAAAGCCATTGTAGAAAATAGACCTAAAGCTGATAGACGTGCAAAAACTCCTAATGCCAAACCTAGTGGGCAAACAAGTTGTGTAATTGCGGCCCCATATGTCCAAAAAACTGGATCCCCCGGTAAGAAAGGAAAATATTTGCCAACTACAAATTCTGCAAAGCCTTGAGGATCTTGCAATTTTTCCAACCCATGGTGAATCATTAACAGACTAAAGCCAATCCTTAAAATGAAAATTGATAATTCTCCAAGAATATTTACCTCAGCATTCCCTGAGGGATTAGCTACTACAACTTCCACTTTTTGAGGAGCTTTTGAGGAATTCATTTTGGCTGTTGGATTTTGTTCAGGGAGTGTTGTGTCTTCCATACTACAAAAATATTTACATTATTCTAGGGAATAAAGTACATCTTTAGGAAAAAATAAAAAATTTTATACCTAATTTGATTTAACTACTAATTTGTTATCTTGATAAGCTTTTCAATTACATCGGCTACCACTTTATCTGGAGTTGAAGCTCCTGATGTAATTCCAACTGTTAGTTGACCTTCAGGAATAAAATCTTTTTTCAATACCAAATCAGACTCGAGTGGTTTATGACAGATTGAATTATTCTCAACAGAAATTCTATCTGGAGTGTCTATATGAAATGATTCAATATTATTTGTTATTGCTATTTCTTGTAAATGAGTAGTATTTGAAGAATTAAAACCGCCAATTACAACTAACATATCTAAATCTTCATCAACAAGAGAAAACATAGCATCTTGCCTTTCTTCAGTTGCATCGCAGATAGTATTGAAAGCTAAAAAATGATCATTCAGATGAGCTGGGCCATATTTTTTTAACATCGTATTTTCAAATAATTTCCCAATTTCCTCTGTTTCACTTTTAAGCATTGTAGTTTGATTAGCAACACCTACTCTCTCAAGATGGATATCAGGATCAAAACTATTCGAAAATGCTTTAGAAAACTTCTGCAAGAAATGATCTCTATCTCCATTCCCAAGGATATAATTAGCGACATACTCAGCTTCTGCTAGATCAAATACAACTAGATAATTTCCTGCAAAAGATCTAGTAGCCAGAGTTTCTTCATGCTTATATTTGCCATGAATAATAGAAGTAAAAGTATGTTTTTTATGTTTTTCTACCGTATGCCATACCTTTGATACCCATGGACAAGTCGTATCAATAATATGACATTCTTTTTCATGTAATAATTGCATCTCTTGAACTGTTGCTCCAAAAGCCGGCAAGATTACAACATCTCCATGGGAAACAGAAGAAAAATCTTTAATGCCATTTTTTGCAGAAATTATCTTAACGTTCATCCTGCTTAAATGATTATTTACTGAGGGATTATGAATTATTTCATTTGTCATCCATATGGTTTCTTTTGGATAATGTCTCCTCGTTTCATATGCCATTGCGACAGCCCTTTCTACTCCCCAACAAAATCCAAATGATTTAGCTAGTTGAATTTTTAAACGTCCTTCTTGATAAGTAAAATTATTTTCTCTGATAGAAGCTATTAAATTACTTTGATATGATTCTCCTAAAGCTTTTGCACGTTGTGTAGGAGACTCAAATCCCCTTCGGTTATATCTTCCCGAATGTTGTATAGCGTGTTTTACTGCTTGAGTATCCATGATTAAGATATTACATCATTTTGAATAAAATTAAAGAAACAAAAAAAAACCTGACATAAGTCAGGTTTTTTTGAAGATTTTATATGGTTACCTGGAGGCGAAATCAGGATAAGCTTCCATTCCATGTTCACCAATATCTAAGCCTTGAATTTCCTCAGATTCAGAAACTCTAATTCCGCCGAATAAGCCTCCAATAATAGACCATGCGATCCAACAAGTAATTAAAGACCATAGAGCATATGCACCAGCACCTAGAGCTTGTATTAATAAAAGATTAATACCTCCACCATTAAATAAGCCAAGGCCAGAGCCATCTCCCTGAACTGCAGTACCCCAAAGTCCAATAACAAGAGTTCCCCATACGCCACAAACTCCATGAACAGAGAATGCACCTACTGGATCATCAATACCAGCAGCATCAAGAGCTCCCACGGCAAATACAACGATAATACCACCCACTAAACCTGCAAACCAAGATCCAGTCAAAGTCATATCACCAC
>CACNSV010000013.1 GCA_902623195.1 uncultured Prochlorococcus sp.
TTATTCTTTTATATTTGCTTAACAAATAAGAAAATTTAAATATATTTAATTTCTTAAAACCTATAAATTCGTTATTTTCTAAAAAATATATTTGTAATATATTCCTCATTAATATATCAAAGTTAAAATCATATAAAGTATTTGATTTGAATTTATTTTCATTAAAGTAAATTGACTTATTCTTTATTAAGCAGTTTAAGTAAATGTTGCTGGCTTGCAAAAATTTAATATCTCCAATAATTTGATCAATTTTTAATTCATTAGGTAATAATGTCGTCAAATAATCTAGAAACAGACTTTTTGAACTAGAAGACGTTTTTTTTATTTGAAAAGAAACATCATTCCAAATAATTTGATAAAAATTTTTGTTAATTGGGGTTAAAACTAATAAACCTTCAGTTGTATTTATTTCATATAATCTTTTTTCAACCTGACCTCTTAAATAAACATTAAAAATTAATAGTTGTTTATCTAGCCTTTTAAAAGTTGATACTGGAAACTTGTAAGAATTCAAGATTGAATCAAAATTATTAAAATTAAATTCATAATCAAAAATTAAAGTTTGATCAATTAATTGATTCTTTGAAATAAATTGAACATTTTTATAAGTCATTAATTTGTTTATTAACACTCTTTTAATTTCTGAGTACCTTGCTGCCCAACCAATAGTATTTAAATATTTTTTTGGAGAGTTTTCAGTTTGTAATAGTAATTGCTCAGAGACTAAATTATCTTTAAAGATTAAGGAGTTAAAGTCATAAGAAATATCCTTCAATTCATTCCAAATATCAAATTTACTTAAAAAGTTTTTTGTAGAATTCGAAAATAAAAAAATTTGATAATCTTTTTTGGAATTAGAATTTATCGAAAAATCATATATGTAAACATCAAACTTTAATTTTGCAAAAACAAAAGCTAATAAAAGACTTCTTGGACTTTCACCATTAATTTTTAATTTAAAAATTTTTTTCATAAAATCATAATTTACTTTTATAAATGAAACAAAGCTCTTCAAAAGCAGGTCTAAGAAGGTATGGATAATCTCCGACCCATAAATTAATTTCAGGTAACCATGCATCAGTTAAAAATAACTTTCCATTAAAAGATCTTTCGTTAGTTGAAACAAGGCATCTAACTTTAAGTCCTCGAGTAATTACACTGTGCCTATTTTCAAAAGGAAAACTAATTTTACTTAAATAACCATCTTCATCTTCTAATTCTATTGTTAGCCAAGTCCTTTTATTCTCTACTATCTCTAGATTTCCATATCTATTAGTTTGTTCTCTTGAACTTTCAACTTTTTCAGTTTGATAAATATCAGAAATAAATCCATCAAAAATTGAAAAGAATTTAAATTGTCTATATTTTTGATTTTTTTTACTTGCTTCAAGTATTGGACCCCACAAAATGTATAAAGCAAAACCTAAGCAGAGTATTAACCATAAAACATCAGTTTGGTTGCCAAATTGATTATTACCAATAACTAATGTAATTGCTGCTCCAATTGAAGAAATAATTACTCTCTGAAGAATTTTTCTTGGATTACCTAAACTATATTTAAACTGTCCGCCAGTTGCTACCGAGGGTATTAACCTTGCAACTTGATTATTTTTTATGGGAATAAGCATATTAAAAAATTAATTTCTCTAGTCCATAAATTAAACTTTCATAATTTCCAATTTTTCTAATTGACTCCAAAACACCTGGCATATAGGCTTTTCTGTCTATTGTATCGTGTTTAATTGTATAAGTTTCTCCAGGAGATCCCATAATAACGACTTGATGCGCTAATAATCCCGGTAATCTAATGGAATGTATATTTAATCCAGATTCTCTTACTCCACCTCTTGATCCAGAAAGTGATTCGGTTTCTTTTACAAGTAACTTGTTAAACTTCTTAGGGTATTCTTCTATCATCTCTGCAGTTTTTATACAAGTACCACTTGGAGAATCAGCCTTCTGGTTATGATGCATTTCAATTAATTCAACGTTATCGTAAAATTTCGCAGCAACAGAGGCTGCTTGTTGAAGTAAAACCATTCCTACAGAAAAGTTAGGAATGATTGCACATCCAATAGATGCTTTCTGAGAAAAACTAGATAATTCACTTATTTGTTCAGAAGTTAATCCAGTTGTTCCTATTACTGGACAAACACCATAAGCCATTGCAGCTCTTGTATTGTCGTAGACAGAATTAGGATGTGTAAAATCAACCATTACAGGTTTTAGATCTGAATCTCTATAACTTTGGCTAACTGTACACAAACTGCCTTCAAGATCGTTAGACAAAAAAACATCTGACTCAGATATATCAAAAAATGCAGACAAATTTTTACCATTACATTCCTCATTGAGATCAATTGCTCCAACTAATTTACAATCATGTGAATTTGTAACGGCTTCTACGACTTCGCGACCCATCTTCCCTAATGCTCCAGATACTAGTACAGGTACGGGTTTTTTAGGATTTTGTGTCATAATTAAAAAGTTTTAAAAAAAAAAAGGATGTTACACGCTATGTATATTGCACACAATAACGACAAAACAACCGTAGGCTGGTAGAAATACTTAAAGAAAAACATGTTTACGCAGGTCCGCTCAGCAAACCGCAGAGTATCTCCTGCCGAGAATAACAAACATAAGGCTGTTATTAAAGCAGTATATGTTGTTCTCGAGCCACAATACCAAAATTCACTCACAGAGGCAGCTAAATCAATTAATGAAACTCAAGGACCAATTGGGATAGAGCTCAGTGGATATTTAATTGAGGAACTAAGAGATGAAAATAATTATCAAGATTTTATCAATGATGTATCAAAAGCAGATCTGTTTTTGGCATCACTAATCTTCATAGAAGATCTAGCCCAAAAAGTTGTTGAAGCTGTAAGTCCCTATAAAGAAAATTTAAAAGCTTCAGTTATATTTCCTTCAATGCCTGAGGTAATGAGATTAAATAAACTTGGCTCATTTAGTATGTCTCAGTTAGGTCAATCAAAAAGTATTATTGGAGACTTAATAAAAAAGAAAAAGGAAGCTGATGGAGCAAGTTTCCAAGATTCAATGTTGAAATTATTAAATACATTACCTTCAATTTTAAAATATTTACCTATCGAAAAAGCACAAGATGCACGTACTTTTATCTTAAGTTTTCAATATTGGCTTGGTGGTACAACATCAAATCTTAGAAATCTTTTGTTAATGCTTTCAGAAAAATATGTAATAACAGAAGAAATCAAAAATGAATTAGAAGCCTTTAATATTCAAGATCCTGAAACATTTCCAGATCTTGGTATTTGGCATCCAATGGCTCCAAATATGTTTGAGAGTTTAGATGAATATATGTCATGGGATAACAATAGAAAAGATTTAGAACCAAAATTAACTAGTAGTCCAACAATTGGATTAGTTCTCCAGAGGAGTCATATAGTTACGGGTGATGATGCGCATTATGTTGCAGTAATCCAGGAATTAGAATATAGGGGTGCAAGAGTTATTCCTATTTTTTGTGGAGGATTAGATTTCTCAAAACCAGTAAATGAATTTTTCTATGATTCTTTAAATAAAGATAATCCTATTGTTGATGGAATTGTATCCCTTACTGGATTTGCTTTAGTTGGAGGTCCTGCAAGGCAAGATCATCCTAAAGCGATTGAGGCTCTAAAAAAATTAAATAGGCCTTACATGGTTGCATTACCTTTAGTATTTCAAACTACACAAGAATGGGAAGAGAGCGACTTAGGTTTGCATCCTGTTCAAGTAGCATTACAAATTGCGATTCCTGAACTAGATGGCGCAATAGAGCCAATTATTTTGTCTGGGAGGGATGATGCTACAGGTAAAGCTCATACACTACAAGATAGGGTTGATGTAATTGCAGAGAGAGCTATTAAGTGGTCAACATTGAGAGTAAAAAAGAGAGAAGAGAAAAAACTTGCAATTACAGTATTCAGTTTTCCTCCAGACAAAGGTAATGTTGGTACTGCAGCCTATTTAAATGTTTTTGGTTCAATTTATAGAGTGCTCCTTGAAATGAAGAGTAAAGGGTACAAGATTGAAAATCTCCCAAATAATTCAAAAGAATTAATGGAAAAAGTTATTAATAATCCTGAGGCAATGGAAGGTTCTCCAGAATTAAATATTGCTCACAAAATGTCGGTAAAAGAATATGAAGAATTTACTCCATATTCAAAAAGACTTGAAGAAAACTGGGGAAAACCACCAGGTAACCTTAACAGTGATGGTCAAAACTTACTTATATACGGCAAGCATTTCGGAAATGTCTTCATAGGAGTTCAACCGACATTTGGTTATGAAGGTGATCCAATGAGATTACTTTATTCCAGAAGTGCAAGTCCTCATCATGGTTTTGCTGCATATTACACCTATGTAGAAAAGATTTGGCAAGCCGATGCAGTTCTTCATTTTGGGACTCACGGATCTTTAGAGTTTATGCCTGGTAAACAGATGGGGATGAGTGAAACTTGTTATCCAGATTCCTTAATTGGATCATTACCTAATCTTTATTACTATGCTGCAAATAATCCATCAGAAGCAACAATTGCTAAAAGGAGAGGATATGCATCAACGATTAGTTATTTAACACCACCAGCAGAAAATGCAGGATTATATAAAGGTCTAAAAGAATTAAGTGAATTAGTTGGCTCATACCAACAATTAAGAGAAAACAGTAGAGGAATTCAAATTGTTAATTCAATAGTTGAAACTTCTAAACAATGTAATTTAGATAAAGATGTTAAGCTTCCAAATTCCGATGCATCAGATCTAAATCTAGAAGAAAGAGATTTGTTTGTAGGTAATGTATATAAACAATTAATGGAAATAGAAAGTAGGTTATTACCATGTGGTTTACATACAATAGGGGAAGCTCCAACAGCTGAAGAAGCTGTTGCAACTCTTGTTAATATAGCTTCTCTTGAAAGAGAGCAAGAACAACTACGTTCTTTACCTGGTTTATTAGCTGAATCTATAAACTTAAGTATTGACGATATCTACAAAGGTAATAACAAAGGAGAACTTAAATTTGTAGAACTAAATGAGAAAATCATAAAAACATCAAGGGAATCAATATTTAATATGGTTAATTCCTTAAAAATAGTTAAGGGAAGAGTTTATTTAGAGAAATCATTAATATCTAAATTCTTTGAGTTTTTAAAAATCTTTGGAATTAATACACCAACACCATGGTTAAGAATTTGTAAGATTAACGGATTTAAAGAAATTGATCAAAATGAATTAAATAAACTTTTTGACTACTTGCTGTTTTGTCTGGAACAAGTATGTGCTGATAAGGAAATGGAAAGTCTCATAAAAGCATTGGATGGAAACTATGTACTGCCAGGCCCAGGTGGTGATCCTATTAGAAATCCAGGAGTATTACCTAGTGGTAAGAATATTCATGCTTTAGATCCTCAGTCAATACCAACAGTAGCCGCCGTTGCAGCTGCAAAATCAGTAGTTGACAAACTTATAGAAAGGCAAAAAGAAGAACAAGGAACATGGCCAGAAACAATTGCATGTGTTTTGTGGGGAACAGATAACATTAAAACCTATGGAGAATCCTTAGCACAAATTTTATGGTTTGTGGGTGTTAAACCTATGCCTGATTCCGTTGGAAGAATTAATAAATTGGAACTCATTCCACTAAAAGATCTTGGTAGACCAAGAATTGACGTTGTAGTTAATTGCTCTGGTGTCTTTAGAGATTTATTTATAAATCAAATGGCTTTAATAGATCAGGCTGTTAAATTAGCTGCAGAAGCTGATGAACCTCTTGAACAAAATTTTGTTCGTAAGCATTCATTAGAACAAGCAGAAAAGGAGGGCACGAGTCTAAGGGAAGCATCTGCAAGGGTATTCTCAAATGCAAGTGGAAGTTATAGCTCTAACGTAAATTTAGCAGTAGAAAACTCTACATGGGAAGAAGAAAATGAACTTCAAGAGATGTATTTATCAAGAAAGACATATGCTTTCAACGCAGATAATCCAGGTGAAATGAATCAAAAAAGAGATGTCTTTGAATCAGTTATGAAGACTGCCGATGTTACTTTTCAAAATTTAGATTCATCTGAGATCTCATTAACCGATGTAAGCCACTATTTTGACTCTGATCCTACTAAATTAATCAAGACACTTAGAGATGATGGCAAAGAACCTACAAGCTTTATTGCAGATACAACAACTTCAAATGCTCAAGTAAGAACTTTAAGTGAAACTATAAGATTGGATTCCAGGACAAAACTTTTAAATCCTAAATGGTATGAGGGGATGCTCAAATCTGGTTATGAAGGTGTAAGAGAACTTTCTAACAGACTTAATTACACTTTAGGATGGAGTGCAACTAGTGGCCAAGTTGACAATTTTGTATATGAGGAGACAAATGAAACATTCATTAATGATGAAGAAATGCGCCAAAGATTAATGGACTTAAATCCTAATAGTTTTAGAAGAATTGTTGGCACATTACTTGAAGTAAATGGAAGAGGTTACTGGGAAACATCAGAAGAAAATATTGAAAAATTGAAAGAGCTTTATCAAGAAGTGGAAGATAAAATTGAAGGAGTTAAAGAATAAAATTTTTATTATCTATAAATTTTATCTGCCATTTTTATAATTTGATAATTTAGTTCGACATTATGTACCCGTACAATTTCAATATTAAGTTGAGAACATAAACAGCTTATTGCTAAAGAACTAATATCTCTATCTTTTGGATTAGAGATTTTACAAACTTCCCCAATAAATCTTTTTCTTGAAGCTCCAATAAGTAATGGATAACCTAAATCCTTAATTTTCTTTAAATTTTTTAAAATGAGAATATTCTGGGAGGTATTTTTAGCAAATCCCAAGCCTGGATCTAAAATTATATTATTCTTGTTAACTCCATTGGATATTGCTTTTTCAATAAGGAGTTTTAAACTATTAACTATATCTTCAATTAAATTTTCGTAAACGGTTAAATCATTCATAGTTTGGCTATTTCCTTTACTATGAGTAATTACAAATGGACAATCAAATTTAGACACTACCCTATAAATTTCTTCATCCCTTCTTCCTCCAGTAACATCATTTATCCAGTTCGCTCCGTTTAGTAAAGCTTCAGATGCAACATCAGAATTATATGTATCAATAGAAATAATCATATCAGGGAAACTTTTTCTTACCTTTTTCAAAATAGGAATTAATCTTTCAATTTCTATTGCTGAACCAACTTCTTCTGCGCCAGGTCTAGTACTTTGAGCGCCAATATCTATAACATCTACCCCATAATTTATAAATTTTTCTACTTGAATAAATGCTTTTCCTAGATCAAAAAAATCACCTCCATCACTGAATGAATCAGGAGTAAGATTTAATATCCCCATTATTGAGGTTTTTCTTCCCCAATCATAAGGTAATGAATTATTTTTATTCAAAATTTGCAATTCTAGCAAAGCTAATAGGGTCTAGAGAAGCACCACCAACTAATACTCCATCTATGTCGCTCATCGACATTATTTCATCAATATTACTTGGTTTTACGGATCCCCCGTATTGAATTACAACATCTTCATAGCCAATTAAGTTTCTTATTAATTTACAAATTTTATTTGCATCTTTTGCTTCACAGGTTTTACCAGTTCCAATTGCCCAAATTGGTTCGTATGCAACTATTAAATCCGCAGGATTTGTTCCCTCAAGTCCTTGTTCAACTTGTCTAGAAATAATCCTTTCAGCTTCTCCACGCTCTCTTTGTTCTAATGTTTCACCAACACAAACAATTGGAGTCAGTCCATTTGATTGAGCAGATTTTGCCCTTTTATTTATTTGCTCATCACTTTCACTAAAATATTTCCTTGGTTCACTATGACCTACGATTGCATATTTGACATTATGTTCTAACAACATTACTGGTGATATTTCGGCAGTAAAGGCTCCTGAATCTTCCCAATGAATATTTTGGCTTGCGATATTTAAATACATTGAATCAGAAAATGATGCGAATGTTGATATTGCTGTATATGGAGGTGCTATTACTATATTTCGATTATTACTTATATTTTTAATCAAAGGAATAAAATTCTTAAGGAAATTTCTTGTTTCAGCACATGTCATGTGCATTTTCCAATTACCAGCAATTACAGTTTGTCTCACAAAATTTAATCTAAGAAAATATGTTATTATAACTTTAAGCTTAATAGGTCTAATTCTCAAAGATTATTTCATTTTTTAAAAATAAAATTTTATCACCATTATTTAATTTTCTTCCTCTTCTTAATTCAATATCCCCATTAACTTTTACTTTTCCTGATTTTATATGTATCTTTGCTTCTCCTCCAGAAGAAACAAGATTTTTCCATTTTAAAAATTGATCCAGTTTCATAGTTTTTTTAATTCAAAGGTGTTGATAAAGTGAAATAAATACACTTTAGTTTCTTGGGTTTAATTCCTCCAATAAAACCTTATTTAGGCAGATTGAGTAAAGGTTTTGCTTGCATGATTATATATGTCGCATGTTGGCCTATTTTAGCTTTTCTTGCTGGAAAACTTATTCCCGCGATCGGATCAGGAGATTTAAAAGCTGTATCAAATATAATAATAAGAACACTTATTGTTTTCTTAATACAAAAAATTGCTCAATACGGACAAGATCTTTTTATCGCGAAACCATCATTAGAAATAAGTGAAGAGATAAGAAATACCTTATTCTCAAGAATACACAAAATCAAAATAAATTTTATTGAAAAGATTTCGGCAGGTGACATAACTTACAGATTAACTGAAGATGCTGATCGGCTTAGTGAAGTTATTTATAAAACTGCACAGGACTCATTGCCTTGTTCATTACAGTTATTAGCTGTAATTTTATATATGATCTACTTAGATTGGTCTTTGACTTTATCTACATTTATCTTAGCTCCATTAATAATTATATCTGTAAATAAATTTGGGGAAAAAGTTTTATTTGCTTCAGAAAATAGTCAAGAGACAACTAGTGATCTAGCTGGTTTAATTGGTGAATCAATAAATGGTATAACGACAATTAGAGCTTATGCAAGGGAAAGTTGGATAAAAAAAAGATTTAATGCTCAATTAAAGGTAAATAAAATGGCAAAATTTAAAACTTTAAAATTACTAGCTCTACAACATCCAATTGTTGGATTTATAGAAGCGTTCGGAATATTAGCGATACTAGCATTAGGTGCTTTGCGTATAAATTTAGGTTTACTCAATAGTCAAGAATTTAGTAGTTTTTTTGCGGCAATATTAATGCTTATTGATCCAATAAGTCACCTCACAACAAATTTTAATGATTTTAAACAAGCTCAAGCTTCTTTTAAAAGATTAGAAAAAATAAATCAACAACCTACTGAGATTGAGTATAAAAATGCAGAGAATATTAAAATTATGGATGGGAAAATTGAATTTAAGGATGTGAGCTTTTCATATGTAAAAGATATAAAAGTCTTAGAGGGTATTAATATTAAAATCTCAAAAGGAGAAATTATTGCTTTTGTAGGAGCATCAGGTTCAGGTAAAAGCACAATGTTATCTTTAATACTTAAATTTATCAAACCTGATAATGGTAATATTTATATCGATGATAATAATATAAATAACCTAAAAGCAAAATCAATAAGATCAAAAATTGCTATTGTTCAACAACAACCTTTTCTATTCTCAGGAACAATTAATGATGCAATCAAAATGGGTAGATCATTTACTGACGAAGAAATAATTGAATCAGCAAAAATTGCAAACGCTCATGAATTTATTAATAGACTACCTAAAAAATATAATACTTATATTAGTGAAAGAAATTTTAATTTTTCTGGAGGACAAATACAAAGAATTGCAATCGCGAGAGCTATCTTAGGAAATCCAATAATTCTTTTATTAGATGAAGCGACAAGTGCACTAGATGCTGACTCTGAAGCTGAGGTTCAAAAAGGATTAAACCAAGCGATGAAAGATAGAACAGTTATTATTGTTGCTCATAGATTATCTACAATTCAAGATGCAAAGAAAATATTAGTTTTTGATCACGGAGAAATAGTTGATATTGGTACTCACCGCGAATTAATAAACAAAGATGGTATTTATAAAGATTTATGTGAAAAACAATTAATAAATAAATATTAAAATTATTTTATTTCTATATTTAAAATTTTATTTATGCCAGAAAAGGACTCTAATAACAAAAAATCAGTGCTTACATTTGAAGGGAAGAAATATATAATGGAAGATTTTTCAGATGATATTAAAGATGTTATAAAAAGTCTTCAAATTGCTGATGCTCAAATAAAAATGCATGAAGATACATTAAAACTTTTATCTATAGGCAAAAATAGTCTAGTCAATGATTTGAGGGAGAAACTAGAAAATTCCTAGTTAAAATTTAAATTTTATGAATTTCTTGTAGTGAAACAGTCTCTATTTTATGGATTTGCAAAGCCTTAATGGCTTTAATAGCAGCCTTTGCTCCAGGTATTGTAGTGAAAGTTGGGACATTATATTCAAGAGAAGCTCTTCTTAAATATTCATCATCAAATAATGCCTGCGAACCTATTGGTGTATTAATTACAAGCTGAACTAAGCCAGAACGAATCATATCTTCAATATTTGGCCTCCCTTCATGAACTTTAAAAACTCTTTCAACATTTATTCCTAGATTTGATAAATATTTTGAAGTTCCTTCTGTCGCTAATAAATTAAATCCAAGATTTATGAGATCTTTTGCTATTTCAAAAAGAAATTTTTTATCTAAGTCATTAGTTGAAAGAAACGCAACACCTTTTGTTGGGACTCCGTTTCCTGCGGCAAGTTCAGACTTTGCATAAGCAATACCGAAATCTTTAGCTAAACCCATTACTTCACCTGTAGAGCGCATCTCTGGCCCAAGAAGTGTATCAGATCCAGGAAATCTTTTAAATGGTAGTACAGCTTCCTTTACGGCTTGATATTTAGGAATTAATTCATCAACGTAATCTATCTCTTGAAGCGTTTTCCCTTGCATTAATTCTGTAGCAATTTTTGCTATGGGTTTACCAATTGCTTTGGAGACAAATGGTACAGTTCTTGAAGCTCTAGGATTTGCTTCAAGAATATATACCTTAGATTCTTCTTTATCTAAACGTTTAACAGCGAATTGTAAGTTTATCAATCCAATTACATTAAGCTTATTAGCTATTAATTTTGTCCAATTTTTTACAATCTCTTTAGTCTCATCTGATAGAGAAATAGATGGGAGACAACATGCTGAGTCTCCAGAGTGTATTCCTGCGGGTTCAACATGTTCCATCAAACCTGCAATGACAACACATCCATTTTTATCGCACAAAGCGTCTACATCTATCTCTACAGAATTACTTAGATATTGATCTAATAGAACTGGATGATCAGGTGATACTTTAACAGCCTCATTAATATATCTAATTAATTCTTTATAACTTCTTACAATCTCCATAGCTCTACCTCCAAGTACATAAGAGGGTCGAACCACTAATGGAAAGCCTATATTTTCTGAAACTTTAATAGCCTCTTCTTGATTTCGTGCGATTCCATTAAGCGGTTGCCTAATATTCAATTGATTTAATATTTTGGTAAATTCTTCTCTATCTTCAGCAATATCTATAGATATTGGTGAAGTCCCCAAAATGCGAGAGTTACAATTATTACCATCTCTGGATTTAAGCCAGTTATAAAGTGGCATAGATAACTTTAGAGGTGTTTGACCACCAAATTGGACTATAATTCCAAAAGGTTGTTCAACTTCGATAATATTTAAAACATCCTCTAATGTAACTGGTTCAAAATATAAAATATCGCTAGTATCATAATCTGTTGAAACTGTTTCTGGATTACTATTTACCATTATAGTTTTAAAGCCACTTGAAGCTGACTGATATGAAGCATGGCAACAACAATAATCAAATTCAATTCCTTGACCAATCCTATTAGGACCTCCCCCCAAAATCATTATTTTTTTTGAATCTTTGTTAGTTTCTAAATTAATTTCACTTTCAGAAAATTCTTGACTTAATTTTATAAAGGATTCCTCATACGTTGAATAATGATAAGGAGTGCTAGAAGCAAATTCTGCAGAACATGTATCAACAGTTTTATATACTGGATTTACTTTAAGTTGTTGTCTAAAAGTTCTTACTTGATCAAAATCTGTACAAGTAAGATTTGCAATTTGTTGGTCAGAGAAACCGAGTTGTTTAGCACTTAGCATTAAACCTTTACTAAAACTAAATAATTTTTTATTTTTTAAATATTTATTTTCAAAATCAAAAATATTCCTAAATTTCTCGATAAACCACAAATCAATATTTGTAGCAGTATGAATGTAATTATTATCTTTTCCAAGTTCCATAGCCTTTTTAATAAATAAAATTCTTTCAGCTGTTGGAGTTCTAAGATTATTTATTAAATGATTTTCACTTTCTATAGTAATAATGCCTTCATATTCCCAACCATAAATCCCTATCTCTAAAGATCTTAAAGCCTTTTGAATCGACTCTTCAAAAGATCTACCAATTGCCATAGATTCTCCTACAGATTTCATGGATGTGGTAAGAGTATTTGAAGTACCATTGAATTTTTCAAATGCAAATCTTGGTACCTTAGTTACTACATAATCAATTGATGGCTCAAAACATGCTGGCGTTTTTTTTGTAATGTCATTAATTATCTCGTTTAAGGTATATCCCACAGAGAGTAAAGCTGCCATTTTCGCAATTGGAAATCCAGTAGCTTTGCTAGCAAGTGCAGAAGATCTGCTAACTCTAGGATTCATTTCAATTACTATTACTTCTCCATTTATGGGATTTACGGCAAATTGAATGTTACTACCTCCTGTTTCAACGCCAACTTCTCTTATGATTGCCAAAGAAAGATCCCTAAGCCTTTGATATTCTTTATCAGTAAGAGTTTGAGCGGGAGCAACAGTTATCGAATCTCCTGTATGAACTCCCATAGGATCCAGATTTTCAATACTGCAAATAATCACAACATTATCAGCTTTATCTCTCATAACTTCTAATTCAAATTCTTTCCATCCTATTAAAGACTTTTCAATCAGTATTTGTTTACTTGGACTAGCCTCTAATCCAGATTTAGATAATTCCTTAAATTCCTCCAGATTATAAGCAATTCCCCCTCCGCTACCTCCTAAGGTAAAAGCAGGTCTAATTATTAATGGATAAGAAGAATTAATATCATTTCTTACATTTTCGGCCTCATCTAAAGTAGATGCAATTCCTGAAGGACATACCTCAACATTTATTCTCTCCATTGACTCTTTAAATAATTTTCTATCCTCAGCCTTTTTAATAGCGTTTAAATCCGCACCAATTAATTCAATATTGTTTTCTTTTAAAAAACCAGTTTCAGCTAAATTAACAGCTAAATTTAAAGCAGTCTGACCTCCCATTGTTGGTAGAATAGCATCAGGTTTTTCTTTCAATATAATTTTTGAAACAATTTCCAATGTTAAAGGTTCAATATATGTTCTATGCGCAATTTCTGGATCTGTCATTATGGAAGCTGGATTAGAATTTACTAGAATAATTTCATACCCAACACTTTTAAGTGCTTTACAAGCTTGTGTTCCAGAATAATCAAACTCACAAGCTTGCCCTATAATTATTGGTCCAGAGCCTAGTATAAGAATTCTTTTAAGATCCTCTCTTTGAGGCATAATCGTGAATATCTATTTATTTAATCCTACTTATAAATCATCAGATGTTAATCAACTTGCTTGAAAAGCAACATTTGTTTCTATAGTAATAAAAGAAAAAGTTTATTTATGAGCGAACTTCAACGACTTAAAAGTTTGTTGCCACCAGAAAATGAAAGTTGGGTATTTATCGAAGCAGCTATAGCTATTGACCCTCCTCTTATAACTCTAGAAGAGATAGGAAGAGATGAGGTTGAAATTCAAATTGATTTAGAGAAATGGGATAATTTAGCATTAGATCATAGGAATTTGCTCTTTTGGCACGAAGTTGGAAAAATACAAAATGATACCATACCCAGAGATGGATGGGAGATGGCTGCACTTGCTATTGGATTAGGAGGCGCCATCGGAGAATTATGGGTGCAAGATGGATTATTACTTTTGCTAGCATTAGGTTTATCTAGTTTTGCTGGGTATAGATTGTACACAAAAAATAATTCTGAAAAAAGACTTCAAGATGCAATTTATGCTGATGAAAGAGCTATCGATTTGGCCTGTAGATTTGGTTATAGCATTCCTAATGCGTATAAAAGTTTAGGTGGAGCTTTAAAAGAATTAATAGAAAATACTAGAAAAAAGAAAAAGAGAACTTTTTTTGAGGATCGGTTGGAAGCTCTCAGAAAGAGTGCAGAAAAAGCCAGATCTGAGCTAGCTCAACGAGAAGGTTCACAAAAGTCTGTATCAAGTGAAAATGTCTATGGACAATAAAAAAGTTGCTTTATTAGCTGCAAAAGCATGTGATTCAAAAAAGGCAAATGATATTAGATTGATTAATATTAATAAAGTTTCTTATATAACCGATTGGATTGTAATTGCTGAAGGTTTATCAGATGTACAAGTAAGATCAATATCAAAATCTGTAGAAAACGATATAAAAGATTACTTCAATATTGAGCCTTTAAGAAAAGAAGGAATAAATGAAGCGAAATGGGCACTTTTAGATTATGGAGATCTAATAGTCAATATTTTTCAACCAGAATTTAGGAAATACTATGACTTGGAGTCATTCTGGAGTAATGGAGATAACTTTAAATATCCCTGATTAATGAATAATTCAAAATGTCCTGTTCCTAAAGAGCAGCAACCTACAAATGAATTTTTAGAACTATCCAACTCTAAAGTTTTCGCATTGGCTAAAAATAATAAGGGATTTTCAATAATCTTAATTTCTATTTGGATGGTAACTTTCTTGATTTTTCTTGTTATTTCTTCTGGAAGTAATTACTTTAATACTTATCCTTTTAAATATATTTTTTTAAGTTTATTTGGGAGTTTGTCTGTACCTTTATTAATTACAATTCGGTTACTCTTGGGGTGGAATCATATATATAAAAGACTAACTTCTGAAAAAATCGAATATGAAGAATCAGGATGGTACGATGGTCAAATATGGATTAAACCTATTGAATTAAAGGAAAAAGAAAGTCTTATTGCCTCAATAGAAGTAAAGCCTATCTTAAAAAATCTAACTCAAGTAACATCAGTCATTATTTCGCTTATTCTGATTGGAATATTAATTTCTCAGCACAACAATATTTAAAAATGAGCTCGAATTTTAAAAATTTATACACTTCTAATAATCCTCCCATTGAAGTATTTCTAAAAAGAGGTTCTTGTGTCGAATCAATCCATAAAATTCATGCTGTAGTTTGTGATAAAAAAGGAAGAGTATTAATGTGCGCAGGAAATCCTGAATACAAAAGTTTTGTAAGATCTGCGCTAAAACCTTTTCAAGCCATTCCATTTGTAAGTAGTGGAGCATCATCTCAAATTAATGACCCCCTAAAATCAATAGCAATTTCCTGCGGCTCACATAGAGGAACAATAAAACATGCAAGAGAAGCTTTTAAAATTTTATGGGAATTCGATATTGATATAAAGAATTTAAAGTGTCCTTGTAATAAAGACAGTCCCTTAAAACATTACTGTTCTGGAAAACATGCTGCTTTTTTAGCTACATGTAAAAAGTTAAATTGGCCAATCGATAGTTATTTAAAAGGAGATCATCCATTACAAATTGAAATATTTAGAATAATATCAGAATTACTTTCAATCCCTGCCTCTGAAATATATGCAGAAAGAGATGATTGTGGGGCTCCTACCTTATTTTTAAAATTATTTGAAATAGCAAGATTATATTCGATTCTTTGTAGCTCAGAAAATGCTGAATTAGAACAAATCAGCAGAGCCATGATTATGCATCCACAACTTATAAGTGATAATAATTTTTTTGATACTGAAATTATCAAAGCCTCACATGGACAAGTAATTAGTAAAGGAGGCGCTGAAGGTATCCTTTGTTTAGCGAAACTTAGTGAGGGCATTGGTTTGGCATTAAAAGTTGAAGATGGATCAAGAAGAGCAAAACATGCCGTAGGCTTACATTTACTCAAACAATTGGAGTGGATTACAGATTTACGTATTCAGGATATTGAAGAAAAGATATTTACTCTTGCAGAGGGAGTTAATTTAGAAGTAAAGGGTGAATTAAAATTCCAGGAATCCTAAATAAATATGGGTAAAGTTCCGATGGGGATGTATGCTATAGATATGTCGCGGGGTAGAGCAGTCTGGTAGCTCGTCGGGCTCATAACCCGAAGGTCGGAAGTTCAAATCTCCCCCCCGCCACCAATAAAAGCTCGCTATGGCGAGCTTTTTTTCTTTGCATCTTTAATTTGAAATATTTTTACACCATTCTTTATGCTTATTTTCAAGATCATGTGTTTTATCAGATAAAAAATATTTCTCTAGAAGTTCAATATAACTATTATTAGTTACTTGTTTTGGGAAATCTTTTAATGATTGTTCAATTTCTTGATTTTCCATAATCTCACGAATACATAATAAGTATTTAAGATGAATATCTATTATTTCACTTTTTTTTTATATTATTTTTAGATTTGTGGATTCAAATATTAAGAATTACTATCACATAAAACTTTTTGATATTTATTTAATGAAATTTGATTATTTTTAAATTTACAAAAATTTATCTTCTATAAACTTTTAATTTTCTATTTTTAGTTGACTTAAATATAGGTAAAATAATCATACATGAAGAAAATAATAATAAATGTGCTAAAAGAACAAAATAAAACTCTAAATTCATATAATTTTTGAATCTATTTATTAATTAACAAAAAAAACACCTTTAGGAAAGTTTTTTACTTATTTTTTAATACACAAGAGATCAAAAACATTCTTTATAAAATATTTTATATTTTTTTTGGATTAACAATTTTAGGTATCAATAAAACTCCAAAGACAAAAAGTAGTAATGGAGCAATAATTACTAAAAAAGATTCTAAAGTCATAAAGTCTTATAATTTTTTTTTTAAATGTAGAAGAATATAAATAATAAATGAATAGGTACTTAATACATAATTTAATATTTCTAGAACTATATATTTAATAATTTTTAAAATCTAATTTAAATTTTAAAATTAATTCAAAGTTATTAATATGATTAGATAAATAATTTGTAAGAATTTATTTCATAATAATTAAACATAATACTTAAGAATTATTTAATGGTGTAAATCTGTACATGAGTTAGAAGATAGATATGGATAAAGAACACTTAGTTGAATTAATTACAACATCTCTTTTTCAAGAAAAGAGTGAACCTCAATCTCAGAGGTCATATTTAGCTATGAAAACCTACCTTCAACAATTAAACCTAGAACAGCTAAGGACAATGTCTAAAGAGTTTATTTTATAAATTCAAAATATTTAAAATTAATAATTAATAAATAAATAAAATCATCTTATTTTATTTTCTGGCAATAATATCTAAAGTTATTTTATTAAATTCTTGTATTTTGCAATAAAGATAAGCGAAATGGGCTTAAGTAAGCTTGAAATCATAGTCATTATTTTAACTTTAGGAGTATTTCCAATATTATTTTTTATCGCTTCTAAAAATCTTGACGCTAAATCTATTTTTCAATGGATGATGGAAAAACCAAATGATTGGATAGGGAAAAGTAAATGACCATTTGCATTGTGTAATTAATTATTAATTTCTTATGACTTCAAGCTTAGCTAATTGATCAACAGGAAAATCAAAAACTTGACAGTCAGCCTCTATATTGGAAATAATTTTTTTATTAATTTCATCAAAATTGACAAACTTAATTAAATTATTTTTTGAAAATTGTTTGTTTGTTTCACCAATAGCGAACTCTATAGCACCTTCATCTGAGATCCCAAAATTTGATGTATTACAAAAAGTCCTGGAAAATTTTTTAGCAACTTTATTAGTTAAATTATCTATATTCTTTTGGGGAATCTCTTTTGAAAAAGCACTATTAACAGGAAATAAAAAAAGGTAAGAGATGAAAAACCCAATAATTAATTTAATCATTGAAACTTCCAAATAGAATTTACATAACTAATATTACAGGATAATCGAAAAGCTAATAAATTTATTTTTATTAAAGGGAATTAAATATTTTTAATTTAAGTATCTAGAATAAGGCTTTTTTAATATACAAAAGTTTTGACTCAAAAAACATTTCTTAGTTAATAGTCCTTCAAAAGTATAGATTGACTTTACATTTTTAAAATCCAAATTGAAAGTGAAAAAAAATTTTTCCAGGAAGTTTGTATTGATCAAACTCTTTTTGACAAATCAAAAGAAAAATCTAATGAGTATTCATATTAATTTTTCTTGAAAACAAATTCTATATTGCTACAAAAGATAGAGATATCATCTATTAATAAGTAATTAATTATTTAGTTGAGTTAGAGTGCCCTGAGAAATAGGTTATTTTAAAAAAAAGGTTCATGAAAAATAACCAAATAAATTTTTTTAAATCAGGTGACTTTAATTCAGTATTAAAGCCACTTGAAGAAGATTTAAAGACATTTAGGGAAAAAAGACTCGTAAAAATAGAAAATTTTGAAGTAAAAGAAATTGACAAGGAATTAAATATTGGAATTTTTGGTTGGTATGCTGTTTGTCCATCAAGTGAATTAAAGAAAAATAAAATATTTTATTTTTCAATGTATGATGAACCTCTTCTTCTATTTAGAGACGAAGAAAATCTAGTTAGATGTGTCAAAAACGTTTGTCCACATAGGGGGGCATCTTTCTATGACGGTGACTTACACAATGGTGAACTAACTTGTCCTTATCACGGAGCAAAATTTACTTCTGAAGGAAGTTGCAAGAATGTAGATAGATTAACATGTAGCCATATTGTAGATAGTAACTACAATAGCTATGCAAAAAAAATTCATTTATATCAATATAAAACGCTTGAAAAAGACGATTATATTTTTATTAATTACGTTGAAAGTCCTGAAACAAATTTAAATGAGCATGAAAAAGGACCTGAAATAAAAAATCATGAATTATCAAAACATGGTTTTAAAATCGAAGAATATGTCTTAGAACAAGTTTTAGTTGACTTTAAATGTGATTGGGCAAGAATTATTGAAAATCACTTAGATATTCTGCATATATTTTGGGTCCATGGAGATACTATTCCTGATAAAGATGTTAATAAGAATGTACTTACTAGTTTTAATCAAAAAATTAATATCAATAAAGAATTTATTGAGAGTATATATTCATATAAAAATGATCCAAATAAGGAGTTCATTAGAATAAAATTTATTCCCCCTGGAAGAATTCTCATCTATAAGGGAGATCCAAGTACATCAAGATATGTTCAAGTATTAGATCATATTCCTCTGGGGAATAACAAAGCTAGAGTAATAGTAAGACACTATAGAAAATTTCTAAAAAACAAGATATTTAGAGAACTTGTTTTATTTGAAGAAATTCAAAGGAAGACCTTTTATAAAATATTTAATGAAGATTACATGATACTAAAAACTCAAACTTATAATCTAAAATTAGAACTTTTAAAAAATGATGAAATAAAACTTCTCGGGGAAGATAAAATCATTAAGTACTATTGGAATTGGTATAAGAAATCAGAAGAGAAAGATAATCCTTGGAGATATAGTAAAAAAATTGAAAATAATATGGATGTTTATGACAAGTTAATTTTTAAATATCCCCCAGAAATTAATAAACTTGATATTCTTAATAATTTAAAAATAATAAGGAAAACTTTAATTAGATACGCGTCTCCATTAATGTTATTTTTACTTTTAATATAAATAATGAAAAAAGTTAATAGACCAATCTGGCTAAATTGGTTATACCTAATAATATTTCTTGTTACTTCTTTTCAATTATTTTCATTTTGGAGTAATAAACTTTTGTGAGGAATAACTGTTGGCTAGATGCTAAAAATACTACTGCATATAAACAAGACTTTAAGGTCATCAAAAATCTTAGTATTAAACTATTTGATCATGAAAGGATAATTATATTAGGTCCTAATGGTTCAGGGAAATCATCAATAGTTGATCTTATAAATAGAAATATTTATCCATTTATTGAGAAAGGATCTTACTTTAAGATATTCAACGAAGAACGGATTGATATATGGAAAATCAGGAAATATATCAGTACTGTTAATAATGAAATTAAGCTTAGAATAAATAAAGATTTAAAAGTTAAAGATGTAGTGCTATCAGGTTTATATGGTAGTTTTTGTAAAATAAATAATCCCAAAAAAGAAGAATTAAATAAAGTAAAAGAATTGTTAGATAAAATGTTTTTAAATGATATAGCTGATAAAGAATTTGGATACTTATCTGATGGAGAAAGACAAATTTCAATAATTGCTAGAGCTATTATAAATAATCCCAAAGTACTCATACTTGATGAGCCATCTGTAAATTTAGATTTAAAATCAAGAATCTTTCTAGTTGAAAAAATCAATAATTTATCTCAATTAGGTATATGCATATTATGCATAACTCATGATATTTCTATAATCACAAAGGATTACAGCAGACTAATTTTTTTAAAGGATAGAGAAATAATCAGAGATGGAAAACCTCGTGAATTAATGAATAGTAAGAATATAAATCAGCTATTTGATATAAATATAAAATTAATCGAAAATAGTAATAGTTGGGATATTCATAGATTATAGCTAAATTATAACCACTAGAAAAATAACTAATAAAATCAAAAGAAGGTAATAAAAATTTCTATTATTAGAATTTAAAAGGCCACTTGTTTTAATAAAAGATGAACCACATTTTACACAAACAATTTTGCCACCTAAGGATCTATCTGAAATCAAATTACGACTTCCGCATCTACCGCATATCCTTTTGTTAGCAATCTGCATTTATGACGTAAATAAACAAATTAGTATCTTAATTATAAGCTTTTTGAAATAATGTAAAGAATCTCATCAAAAAAGTCCCTCTTAATGAGAATCCGTTGCAATAAGTCTTTTTTTAATACATAATAAAAAATAATTCTCATTATAAGTAAAAATATGAATTTCCATAGTTATGGAGAATCTAGTACTCAGTCTGTAAGAATTATAACTGGCCAATCAGTTCTGATTGACCCATCTTCTAGACCAAAAGGGACATGTCTTGAAGTTGAAAGTGGAATCGCAAGAGTTTATTGTCCATGCGAAGAAACTGAGGGTATGACTTTGGCATTTCTACAATCCGGTGATCAGTTAAGGACAGATCGCTTATGTAGTGAAGGTGTATGTGTTGAAGCATTAACAGATCTTTCCTTTCATAGTAATGCTGAAATATCAGATAATTCTGGTTTTGATGCAGTTAATGAATGGACACTGCAATTATTAAGAATTAGACATCTAGGAAATGCAGAACAAAGGCTTCAAGCATTATTTGCTATTTTAGTGAATCGCCTAGGGAGGAGATGCGGGCAATGGTGTGAATTACCCTTCAGACTTACTCATGAAAGAATTGGTGAATTAATTGGCTCAACAAGAGTTACCTCTACAAGACTAATATCGAGATTAAGATCAGCCGAACTACTCATAGCCCCATTAGGTACTCAAACAGTTAGCGTTGCTCCGTCATTTATTGAATCCTCTCCATTGGAGAGTTGAAAAGTGTTTCAAACATCATTAAAATCGCACTCAATAATTTATGTTTTTCATAAAAAATTAGAGAATATTATTTTTAGATCAAAAGCAATTAAAAAAAGTTACGAACAAATTAATAACGCTAATTTAAAAAATAGGCTTCATAAAGAATATGAAGATTTAAAGATTAACTTCTTTCAAATAAAGTCTCTTATTAAATTAATGGATAGTTCATCATCTAATAATTTAACTATTTCAAATCTTTTAAATGAGAAATGTAATAGATGCGAAAATGAAATATTTAAAAATACATATTTATTTTCTGCTTAAATACTCATCTACAATTAATATTGCTGAAGGATTTTCTCCAGAGAACTTAACCTTACCTAAAATGTGAGCAAATTCATCTTCTGAATTAATTTGTGACTCAACTATTGGATCTAGAAAAACATTTGTCCTTATATCACTTGTTCTTTCTGATATTGCGTAAAGTTGCTGCAAAGAGATTGTCAAATCAGCTTCCATGCTGAATGCATAAGCTATCAAATCGTGAATTGTTTCCCATTCTTGCACAGGTTTAGATAATGCATGTAAATCAACGTTTTGACCTCTAGCTATTAAATAATTAGTAAATTTATAAGCATGTTCTAGTTCGTCTTTAGATTCCTTAAGAAAAAAAGAACTGAACCCATTTAATTCTCGCTCTTGAAACCATAAAGACATAGAAAAATATTGAACATTTGCGTTTCTTTCCATAGTCAAATGTTGAAGTATATTATCAAGTAAGTCATTATCAATTTCCTGTGATACTGCCCTACCAGAAGGACCAAAATGTATTTTTGTTTTTTGATTTAACGCACTATTAGACATACAATCCTTTATGTAATTAACTAAATAATACAACATATTGTATAAATTGTGATAGTTAATCAATTAATTATTTACAATGCATAGTATTCTACATTTCTTCTTGGTTTGGGACATTTTGAACTAAAGCATAAAAAATTATTTTCTAAAATTTATTCTAATAAGAAAAAAAAATGTAAAAAATTAAAATGCCCTAAATGGAAGGGTGGAAAATGTAAATGTCATTAATTAAATTTTATTTTTTATTCCACCTGGGAAAAGAAAGTATTGCATATTTTTGATTAAATTTAGATTACACTTATCACCAATTTTAATATTATTTTTAAGGTGACTTCTTACCCTGATATATATATCTTCAACTAAAACCTTATAAATAAAATATTCACCAAGATACTCTTTAGCAATAACAGTTCCTTTCCCTTTAGATGATTTTTTAATTGAAATTGATTTAGGTGAAATAGATAAATATTTTATATCTGAATTTTCTTGTAAATTTGAATTATTAATAGATCCGATAACTGTATTAATAACTCCACCAGCGAAATTTATATTTATTACATTATTACCCAGAATAAAACTACTTACAAATAGAGTCTTTGGATTATTAATTAATTTAGACGGCTCGTCTATTTGATGGATATAACCATCATTCATAACAGCAACTTTATCGCAAATAGCCATTGCTTCTTCTGGATCATGTGTAACCATAAGGCCACTAGCATTAAAGTTTCTTAATATTGTTGGCAGCTCACTCCTTAGTCTTAATTTAACATTTAAATCTAAACTACAGAAAGGCTCGTCAAGCAATAAAAAAGATGTACCTGGAGCAAGAGCACGCGCTATTGCTAATCTTTGTTTTTGACCTCCTGATAATTCGTGAGGATAACGCTTCTTCAGACTTTTTATGCCTAATACATTCAGCAAATAATCTATTCGTGACAAATTATTTTTATTTTTTAAACCAAACTTTGCGTTATCAAACACATTTAAATGAGGGAAAAGAGCATAATCTTGAAAGACCATCCCTATATTCCTTTTCTCTGGCACAACAATATTATTACTAGATGAGATTTCATTATTATTTAGAATTATTTTGCCTTCTTTGGGGGCCTCGAAACCTGCGATCAATCTCAATAAAGTAGTTTTTCCACATCCAGAAGGTCCTAACAAACCAAGTAATTCTCCTTGTTTAATCTTTAAACTTATTGAATTTAATATCAAATTTGTAGCTTTATTATTATTATAGGAATGAGATAAATTCTCTATTACTAATGCATTTTCTTGAGTCAAATCCTTTACATAATATTCATAAAATAAAATTAGCAGAAATAATATATCAAAATTATTGAAAGTATATTTTTATACCAACATAGTTTCAAGAAATGAAAAAAATAGATCGATCAAAAATAATTATTTTTGAATTAGAGAAGCTTTATCCAGAAACTCCAATTCCGTTAAATCATAATGGACCTTTTACACTTTTAATAGCTGTAGTATTGAGTGCTCAATCAACAGATAAAAAAGTAAATGAATTAACGGAAGAATTATTTAAAGTTGCTGATAATCCCCAAAAGATGGTTAATTTAGGAATAGATAATATTTATAAATATATAAAGCAGCTGGGATTATCGAGACAGAAATCAAAAAATACATACAACTTGTCTAAGATTCTTTTAGAAAAATATAATAGTTTAGTTCCAAATACTTTTGAAGAATTAGAATCTTTACCAGGAGTAGGTCATAAAACTGCATCAGTTGTCATGTCTCAAGTTTTTAATGTTCCATCATTTCCCGTAGATACTCATATTCATCGATTATCTCAAAGATGGGGATTAACTAATGGTAAAGATGTGATACAAACAGAAAAAGATTTAAAAAGAATATTTCCAATGTCTTTATGGAATAAATTACATCTACAAATTATTTTTTATGGAAGAGAGTACTGTACAGCTAGAGGATGTGATGGAACAAAATGTTTTATTTGTAAAAAAGTATATCCAAATAGAAAGAAAAAAGTAGTGACGCAAAAACCTTAAATCTAATTATATTAAAATTGTTTAATAATCTATTTCAAAGATGAAAATTGCAATTACAGGAGCCTCTGGAAAAACTGGCTTTCGTATAGTTGAAGAAGCGAAAGCAAAAGGTTACAAAGTAAAACAAATTATTAGAAATAATTCAATAGTTCCAAAAAATTTAAGAGATGTTGAAACCTCTAGATTATCACTCAATGACAAGGAAGCTTTAGATAATTCTTTGAAAGACGTTGATGCACTAATTATTGCCACAGGTGCGAGAGCTTCAATAGATTTAACAGGACCTGCTAGAGTAGACGCATTAGGAGTATATAGACAGTTACAAAGTTGTAAAAGAGTTGGTATAAAAAGAGTTATCTTAGTAAGTTCTTTATGTACAGGGAAATTAATACATCCTTTAAATCTTTTTGGCTTAATTCTTTTGTGGAAAAAGTTAGGTGAAAATTTTTTAAAGGAAAATTCATTTGATTGGACAATCATAAGACCTGGAGGTTTAAAAGAAACAGAAGATTATATTAATGAAAAAATATATTATTCTAAAATTGACACACAAGAGAAAGGGTCAATCCCTAGAAGATTAGTTGCGAAATGCTGTATAGAATCACTTAAAGAAAATTCATCTATCAATAAAACCATTGAAATTACAAGTTCGGTAGAAAATAAAAAAATATCTTTTAAGGAAGCTATGCAAATTATCTAATTCATGTAATATTAAAAATAAAATGAAATTAAATTCAAAAATAGATGCCTTAACTCTAATGCTTACAGATCTTCGTACTAGAAACGAACCTATTAGGCATAAAGCAGCATTTAAAGGTTGTCAACCTGAATTTCAAAATCTTGTGTCTAGGTTAATAAGACAATTAGAAAATGAATTAGAAGAAGAAAAAAGGATATATAGAGATTACTAATTATTTAAAAGTAAAATTTATTTTGTTCCTTAATAAAAATATTAAATTAGTTAAATAAAAATACATCAATTATTAAAAAAACTTTTGAATACAAAACCAATTAAACAATTCTTTTCGACAAGAAACATACCAAACATAATTACAATTTTTAGGATTTTATTAATATTTCCAATAATTGTTTTTTTAGACTTAAATTTTAAAAGTTTTGTTTGGATTTTTATTATTATTGCAGGAATTTCTGATTTTGCAGATGGTTATATTGCTAAAAAATATAACTTGACAACTCGCCTTGGAGCAAATATAGATCCATTAGCAGATAAGATATTCATCTTAATCAGCTTCACTTGGCTCTGCATTAATCAAATAATTCCTTTTTGGTCATTTTCAATAATAATTTTTAGAGAATTTTTTATTACATCAATTAGAAATTCAAATAGACAAGGTATGCCAGCTATCCGTTTGGCAAAATTTAAAAGTTTATTTCAATACTTATCTCTTTTACTACTCTTTTATCCATATGAAAACATCCTGATTTTTGATATAGGCATAATATTTTATTGGATAAGCTTTATACTGTGCATTTTTTCTTCGCTTATTTATTTAAGATTTAAATAATTGATCATCAGATGAGGTATCAATATTATCATTTATTTTAAATTTAAAATCATTTTCAAAACTATTTTTAAGTCCATTTATTAAGTTAAATTTTGGCTCCCAACCTAGATCATTTTTGATCTTATTAATTGAAGTTTGATAATGACTCAATCTTATTGGAAAGCCTTTTCTAGATTTTGGATCTAAATTTTTATAGTCAAATTCTTTAAATTGAAT
>CACNSV010000014.1 GCA_902623195.1 uncultured Prochlorococcus sp.
TCCAATTTAGTTCTTCATTTTCTGTAGATGGTATTGAATCATTTACTATGCCACAACCAGCAAATATTTTTATTCTCTTTTTTTTAAGAATGAATGATCTGATTAAAATATTACTATCTAATTCACCATTCCAATCTAATTTAAGAAATGAACCACAATAAGGTCCTCGATCAAATCCCTCTAATTCATATATTCTTTGACATGCTCTTACTTTTGGTGCTCCAGTTATTGAACCTCCTGGCCAACATGCCTTCAGGATATCAATCCAGTTTTTCCCCTTTTGTATTTTACCCCTAATAACAGATGTTAGATGATGCACTTTGGAATAGCTTTCCAATTTTAATAATTCAGTAACTACTATACTCCCTGTCTCGCAAACCTTTCCAAGATCATTTCTAAGAAGATCAACTATCATAATATTTTCGGCTCGGTCTTTTTCATTAGTTATTAAATCTATTGCATTCAGAGCGTCAATTTCTTTATTTGTATTTCTAGGTCGAGTGCCTTTTATTGGTCTTGTTTCTACAAAGCCATCATAACTTGTTTTCAGAAATCTTTCTGGAGAGGTAGATAAAACTCCTTGTTTCTCTCCGCCTATATTACCTATAATTAATCCCCCAAATGGAGCTTTTAATCTACTACGAATCTTTGAGTAGATATCAAGATAGTTATATTCTTCAGACGTTTTTATTTCAACTTGTGTAGTAAGATTTGCTTGAAATATATCTCCTTGACTTATTAATTTTTTTATTTTAAGAACATTTTCTCTGAATATCTCACCCTTCTTGTCTAGATTTAATGAGGAGAAATCAAAGATTAAATTTTTATTTAGACCATCTTTTATCCTTTGTATATTAATCTCATCTATTAATTTTTTATATTTTTTTATATCGTTAAGATTAGTACCTTCTATGGTTATTTCTTTTCTTAAAATATTGAATTTAATAATTGGATCATATGAGGCAATCCATAAAGTAGCCATTTCTGATTCTCGCCATGAATTGTTTGGTTCTATCCAAGAACCTGCTTCATAACTAAGCCATCCAATCCAAAAACCTTGATCAATTTCAGCAAGTTTCTCAAAAGGATTATCATTCTTTGAAGAAATTATTGTTTTGGGATTAACTCCTAAAAAAGAATATTCAGCATTTTCATAACCATTGCTATCTAACCAAGACAATCCTTTCTCGCCATATCTTGAAGCTAAGAGATGAGCAATAAATTCAGGTTCTATCCAATAATTAAATTTTATTGAATTTATGTTCATATTTTCTTCTTTTTACTCAACCAACTTTTATATGCTTTTATTCTAATTCTGCAACTATCACATCTTTGGCATGGTTCGGCTCCTCCTACATAACAACTCCAAGTGTCTTTTATTGGAACATTATTATTAAAAGCTAGATCAATAATTTCTTCTTTATTCAAATTTAAAAGAGGTGTCCATAATTTAATAGGTTTATTTTCTCTCCCTCTTTTATTGGCTAAATTTGCCAACTTTTGGAACTGTTCAATATAATCCGGTCGGCAATCTGGGTATCCTGAATAATCTAATGCATTAACTCCTAAGCCAATACAATCAGCATTAATTGCCTCTGCATAACTTAGTGCTATCGAAATAAAGATTGTATTTCTTCCTGGAACATAAGTATTAGGGATAATATTTGCATTTATACCTTCCATTGGGATTTTTCTATTGATGTCTGTTAAAGATGATCCTCCCCATAGAGATAAATCAAGTTTAATTGTTTTGAATTCTTTAAATTGAAAATGGCGAGCTATTTTTGTCGCCGCCTCTAATTCTTTCTTATGTCTTTGTCCATAATCAAATGATAGACCAACAATTTTTGCATTAGAACTATTGGCTAATCCAGCAACAGTTGCGGAGTCAAGTCCTCCTGAAATAAGTACAATAATTACTTTATTTCTTATTTCCATCTTATTGAATACTTAAGTATTTATGTGTTTGAAGACTTAAAGTCCAATCAGGATTTCTTTTTGCAAATTCAATTGCCAGTTTGTATCCTCTATTACTATTCCAAGCTGGTTGAACAAAGAATTTTTTTTCATTTTTGCTATGTTTTGTAATATCAAATATTTTATTTTTAATATTTCTAGCAAATTCAATATCATTCGTATCATTGATAATAATTTTCACTTCATTGCACTTTTCTAAAAAAAAGTTCTGAGGAGGGTTATGTCTCTTTGGAGATAAAGTAATCCAATCAAAAAATCCTGAGAAATCATTAACTCCACTGGTCTCGATATGTATTTTTACTGGATTTAACGTTGTAGTTTCTGTTCTATTTTTTATTATTTCGCATAATTCATCTAGATTATGCTGAAGTGGTTCTCCTCCAGTTAAAACGATAAAAGATGCTCCTTCTAATCTAGCTTCTTTAATCTCAGAAAGAAGAGCTTCAATTGATATCAAAGGATATTTTTTACTATCCCAAGAATGTTTTGTGTCGCACCAAGGACAACCAACTTCACAACCAGCTAACCTTATAAAAAATGCACTTTTCCCGCAGTGAAATCCTTCGCCTTGAAGTGAATGAAATTTTTCAACAACGGGTAATAATTTCGTCATTATTTAATAAATCAAATAACCTATAAATTGCTTTCACTTTGTGCTTGTGATGCTTGTATTAATCCTTTAAATAAAGGGTGAGGTTTCCCTGGCCTGGATAAGAATTCAGGATGATATTGACATGCAAGAAAATAAGGATGATTACTAAGTTCTATTAATTCGACTAACCTGCCATCAGGAGAGGTACCACTGATTTTATAGCCAGAATTTATAAAATCTTGTTTATAAGAATTATTAAATTCATATCTATGTCTATGTCTTTCGTATACAACATCTTCATCATACAAGTTTTTGCCTATTGACTCTTTTTGTAATCTACATGGATAAACCCCTAACCTCATTGTCCCTCCTAAATCAACGATGTCTTGCTGTTCTGGTAATAAATGTATAACTGGATGATTAGTTTCAGGATTTAATTCAGCGCTAGATGCATCTTTTAATCCCATAATATTTCTGGCCCATTCGATAACTGCACATTGCATCCCTAAGCATAATCCTAAGAATGGAATTTTTCTTTCTCTAGCAAAGCCAATAGCCGCAATTTTTCCGTCAACTCCTCTATTCCCAAATCCTCCGGGTACTACAATCGCATCTACATCGTTTAAAAATTTTTCTGCGGAGTCCTCTTCGATTTGCTCTGCGCTTACCCATTTCAAGTCTAAAAGTGCATTTTTCTCTATGCATGCATGTCTTAATGCTTCTACTACAGATAAATAAGCATCTCCAAGATCAATATATTTCCCTACTAATGCAATCTTTATTGTCTTTTTTGGGTTGCGTAGATTATGAACAAGGTTTTCCCAGTCACTCAAAATACATTCTTTATCTTCTAGATTCAGATATCTCAAAGTCTCTTTACATAAACCTTCTTTTTTTAGAGATAAAGGAACGGAGTAAATGCTATCTTCATCTAAGGCTTCAATAACTGATGTAATATTTACTCCACAAAAACCGCTAATTTTTTTCTTTAAACTTTCGTTTATCTTTTTATCACTTCGACATACTAATAAATCTGGTTGTATGCCAATAGACCTCAACTCTTTAACAGAGTGTTGAGTTGGTTTTGTTTTTATTTCTCCAGATGTTTTTATATATGGTAGTAAAGTAACGTGAATATAAGCTATATCATTTTTATTGACATCATTTCGAAACTCTCTAATGGCCTCTAAGAAAGGGAGTGATTCAATATCACCAACAGTTCCACCGATCTCTGTAATAACTACATCTGCATTACTATTTGCAGCTACTCTATGAATGCGTTCGCGAATTTCCCTTGTTATGTGAGGAATTACTTGAACAGTTCCTCCATTATAGTCTCCTCTTCTTTCTTTATTAATTACTGCTTGATAAATGGAACCTGTCGTGACACTGTTTAATCTAGACATTGCAGTATCAGTAAATCTCTCATAGTGACCTAAATCTAAATCAGTTTCAGCACCATCTTCCGTGACAAAAACCTCTCCATGCTGGAATGGACTCATGGTTCCAGGGTCAACATTTAAGTAAGGATCTAATTTAAGTATAGAAACGCTATACCCTCTTGATTTTAAAAGCCTGCCAAGACTAGCAGCTACAATACCTTTCCCAATGCTGGAAACTACTCCTCCAGTAACAAATACAAATTTTGACATTAAATATTTTTAAATAAACACTACCTCCCTTTGTTTATTTTTACCAAAAAAATCTTTGAACATCCATAAATATTATTATTCATCAATTGTTATTTCAATGTCTAATTCTTTTAATTGTGACTTGGCAACATTTGATGGAGCTTTGGTCATCAAGCATTTAGCTTGTTGATTTTTAGGAAAAGCAATAGTTTCTCTTATAGAATCTGCTCCGATAATAAGCATTACGATTCTGTCTAGGCCAAATGCTATTCCGCCATGTGGAGGGGCACCCATTTCTAATGCTTCTATAAGGAAACCAAATTTTTCTTCGATTTCTTCGTTTGATAATCCTACAGTTTTTAAAACTTGTTTTTGTAATTCTGATTGATGAATTCTAATCGAGCCTCCCCCTATTTCTAATCCATTAAGTACTAAGTCATACGCTTTAGCTATTGAAATATCTAAATCGTTTTGTAAAGATTCTTTTTTATTTAGATCTAATTTTGGCGCGCAGAAAGGATGATGTAAGGCCTCTAATCTATTTTCTTCTTCATTTTTCGCAAACATAGGGAAATCTGTAATCCATAAGAAATTCCATTTTTTATTAGCACTTACATCATCGACTAAGTGGAGTTCTTTTGCTATGTATTGTCTTACTCTATCTAAAGATTGATTGACTATCTCAGTTTTGCCAGCCCCTAAAAGTATTAGATCCCCTTCTTCTGCATTGGTTTTTTGCAAGAGTTCCTTGATTAAAGACTCGTCTAAATTATTTTTGATAGCTCCAATAGTATCTATGTCATTATCTTTTACTCTAATAAAAGCCAATCCTCCTGCACCAGCATCTTGTGCAACTTGAAAGATATCTCCTCCAGGCTTAATTCTCACATTACTAATACTTGTATTTCCTCCTTTGACGTTAATGCACTTAATTGAACCTCCAGATTTTATTGCTTTAGTAAAAATATTAAATCCTATATTTCCTAAAATATTTCCAACATCTTTTAGAGTCATTTCATATCTTGTATCTGGTCTATCGGTACCATAATTATCTATTGCTTCTTGCCATGTCATTCTTGGGAAATCTTCTTTGAGATTAATGTTGAGTATCTCTTTCCAAATCTTTTTTATAAGTTGCTCATTAAAACTGATAATTTCTTCTTCGGTTATGAAACTCATTTCTATATCTAACTGAGTAAATTCAGGTTGCCTATCTGCTCTTAAATCTTCATCTCTAAAACATTTGGCAATTTGATAGTAATTATTTAAGCCACCAACCATTAATAATTGTTTAAATAATTGAGGAGATTGAGGGAGCGCAAAAAAATCTCCTTTTGATATTCTTGATGGGACTAGAAAATCTCTAGCGCCTTCAGGGGTTGATTTTGTAAGTAATGGAGTTTCTACTTCAGTGAATTCGTGTTGATCTAAATATTCTCTTACAACTTTTAAGATATTATGCCTTGTTTTTAAGTTTTGGATCAATTTCCCTCTCCTTAAATCTAAATAACGATATTTAATTCTTAGTTCTTCTTTAGTATTTTCATAATCATGAATTGACACAGGGAAAGGTAAATTATTTTTTACTTCATTTAAAATCTTTAACTCTTTTACATTTAATTCAAGGCTTCCCGTAGAAATATTGTTATTAATTGATTCTTCTGGCCTCTTATTTATTACTCCTCTCACAAAAATTACAGTTTCATTTCTAAGTTTTTCTGCCGTATTAAATAGATCTGTTCCATCTTCAGGATTAAATGTTAATTGTAAAAATCCACTATGGTCTCTTAAATCAAGAAAAATTACTCCACCGTGATCTCTTCTTCTGTCAACCCACCCACAAAGATCAACTGATTGTCCAATATCAGAATTATTTAGATCATTACAAATTTTGTTTCTCATTTAAGTTTATTATCTAATGTTTAATTACTTATGATAATTCTTTAAGTGTAAATTTAGAAATCTTTTTTGTAGAAAGCCTTTTTAGAAATAATTCCTTTAAAAAATTTACCTCTGATTGAAATTTCAACTTCTTGATTCAATTCAGAATATTCAGTGTTTATATAGCCTAATGCTATAGGTTTCTTTATTGTTGGAGACCAACTACCGCTTGTGATATTACCTATTAATTTGCCTTTCTGAAATATTTCATATCCTTTTCTTGCAATAGCTTTTCCTATTATTTCTATTCCTACTAATTTTTTTTCGATTTTATGAGATCCAATTCTCTCTAATGATTCTTTACCATAAAAATCATGGCCGTTTTCTAAATGCACAACCCAACCAAAACCTGCCTCATAAGGATTGATCGACTCATCTAGATCTTGGCTATACAGAGGAAGACCTGCTTCCAGTCGAAGTGTATCTCTTGATCCAAGACCACAAGGTGGTATGTTTTTCGAAATTAAAAAATCCCATAAATTTAAAGCTAATTTTTTTGGTAAAAGAATTTCTAATCCGTCTTCTCCCGTATAACCAGTTTTTGCAAAAAATATTTTCCCTGAATCTAAAAATTTATCTAATTCTCTATATTCACAACCGAAACTTTTCAGATGATCTATTGAATAGCAAGACCACTCAGTGAAATATTTGAAGGCATTTTTACCTTGAATAGCCATAAGAGCTTTTTCTTTTTTTGCATTTAATAATTCAATTGGTTCCTTCTCTAAATTCATTTTTAGCCAGTTAAGATCGTTTTCATATCTACTAGCATTAACTATTAAAAGTATTTCCGAATAATTATTATTTTGTATACCTAAATCGTAAATAATTAAATCATCAATAATACCTCCATCATTATTTAAAAAGAATGAGTAGCAGCCCTGACCTGTCGCAATTGAATATAAGTTTGTAGGAAAAAATTTTTGGATATATTCTTTAGGATTAGTTCCTCTTACAGAAATTACACCCATATGTGAGATATCAAAAAATCCAATTGAATTTCTCACAGATTCATGCTCTTGGATTAGCCCAGAAAATGAGATGGGCATTTCCCAACCTGCAAAATTAACTAGTTTTGCATTAGATTCGATATATTTTTTATGTAAAGGACTTTTGCGCAATTCCATGTTAGAGCTTACTAATTAGATCAATTATTTTCTTAAAATAATTCTTTTAGAGTATTTTTGTCTAAAGTCATAATTAAGCTTCTAGTCGTTTTTGCTGCCACTATGGAACTAATACCGCTACTGTCTATGTCTGGGGAAAGTTCAACAATATCACAACCTATTATTTTAAATGTATTTAGTAGTCCAATTATATTTTCGAAATCACGCCAGAAAAACCCTCCAGGCTCTGGTGTTCCTGTTCCCGGTAGTAAACTTGGATCAAACCAATCTAAATCAACAGTTAAATAGATCGGGTGATTTTTGAAAGGTTCTAATAATTTTTGTATTTTAAGAATTGAATCTCCCGTATTAAATTTAATAAGTTGATTATTATTTTTCATTAATGCAAACTCTTCTTGGGTTCCGCTTCTGATCCCTATTTGGATAACTTTTTTACTGGGTAATAATTCTAAACATCTTCTAATTGTGCAAGCATGGCTATATTTATTATCTTGATAAGAATTTCGAAGGTCAGCATGTGCATCTAATTGAATCATTATTAAATCTGGATATTTTTCAACTAATGCTTCTATTGCTCCAATTGTGATTGAATGCTCACCTCCTAAGATAATGGGTTTTAAATTATTATTGATTAGAAAGTTAGTTCCTGATTTAACTTTTTTGATTATTGAATGAGTATTACTTGAATTTAGATTTAGCGATCCAGCATCAAAGTAATTAATTAAATTCAAATCCTTATTAAGAAATGGACAATATGTTTCTAAACTCTCGCTAACATTTCTTATAGCGGTTGGTCCAAATCTTGTACCTGGTTTAAATGAAGTTGTACCATCGTAATTCACTCCAAAGATTCCTATATTGCAATTACTGAAATTTTTTTTAGAACCCATAAATACCGGGCCTTCATTATTAAATAAATTTTTATATATCATTTTTTTAACATTGAAATTTCTTTAATTATTTTGGCTGGCATCATTTTGAATGCCCCTTCTTGAAATTTTAAATTCCAAATTTCACAACTTTCTTCTATTGAATTAATCTCCATGCAATTTTGCTTGAGAAAATAATCTTCATTATCTGACGCGAATGTCCAGCTCCATATTCCACTTGGGTAAAAAGGAACAAAAGAATACATCGTCGCACTGTTTTTGAACATATTTTTTAATGAAAAATATATTTTTAAATGAATTTCTTTGAATGATTCTGGTGATTCACTTTGGGTCGCTAATATTCCATCTTTTTTAAGAACCCTTTTGCATTCTTTATAAAATTTCGAGCTGAATAGAGTATTTGCAAAGTCTGATGGATCTGAAGAATCAATAATAATTGCGTCATAATAGTTATCTTGAGTTTTTTTTACCCATTGGAATCCATCATCAATATTGATATGTAATCTTTTATCTGACCAGCATTTACCTCCTATATTTGTAAGATATTTTCTTGAAATATTTATAACTTCTTCATCTATTTCCACTAAATCTAAATAATTTACTTTTTTATATTTAAGACACTCTCTTGCCGTCCCTCCATCTCCACCACCAATAATAAGAACTTTAGAGTAATTTTTTAAACTACTTAAAGCTGGATGTACGAGGCATTCATGATAATATTTTTCTCCTTGATCAGTAGTCATCCAACAACCATCAAGCATCAATGCTTTACCATACTCTTCAGTTTCTAAAATAATTATTTCTTGATATTTACTATTATGCTTAAAGATGATATGGCCTTCTAGTCCATATCTTGAATTATTGCAAATTTCATCTATCCAAATTTTATTTTTTGCCATTTTGATTATTTTTGTTTAATTGTTCTTTGGCTAGAGTCCAAAGTTCTCGAAATTTTTGATTGCTTTGATTAAATATTTTATCACCAAGAATTTTTTCAATTATAGAAAATCTTTTTTTGAATTTTTCATTTGCATATCTAAGTGATTTATGAGGATTTATTCTCAAATACTTTGATAAGCTTATTAAGGTGAATAAGATATCTCCAAATTCTTCTTCAATATTTATATCATCTTCAATTTTTATCGCTAACTTAAGTTCTTCTATCTCTTCATGAAGCTTATCAAATATTTCATTTTTGTTTTCCCATTTAAATCCATATTTTTCAATTTGAAAATTAATTTGTTCTGTTTCTTCAATAGGTGTTAAATATTCTGATTGTAAATTTGATAATACGCCTTTTTTTGTTTGATTAGATTTATTTTTTATTTTCATATCTTTCCAAATTTGTTTTGCTTCTTCAATTGAAACTTTTTTTCTTTTTTTAAAAATATAAGGATGCCTTGATTTAATTTTATTATTTAAAGAATTAATTACATCTTTAATAGAAAATAAATTTTTTTCTCTTCCGATTTCACTATGCAACATAATTTGAAGCAATAGGTCTCCTAATTCCTCTTGCATATTCTCATTATCATTATTTTTTATCGAATCTATAAATTCGTGACTTTCTTCAATTAAATAAGGTATGAGTGTTTCATGAGTTTGTATATTTTGCCATGGACAACCATATTTTTTGTTTTTAAGTAAATTTATGTTTGATATTAACTCTGCAAAATTCTTTAATGATTCATTTAGATATAAATTACCTTGTGTTTGTTGTTTGATCATTTTATTCCTAAAGCAAGTTTTTTGTTAATTAATTCAATTTTGCCTTAATCATGAAATATTTGAAGATTATATTTAAAACTTTTCACTTGATCTATTAGAATGAGATTAATAGGGCGATTAGCTCAGCGGTAGAGCGCCTGCCTTACAAGCAGGATGTCCCTGGTTCGAACCCTGGATCGCCCATTCGTAAAAAATCTAATTTCCTAAAATTTGAAAATCTCAATATTAGGCAAACTTTAATTTCAGGATTATTTAGATAACCTTCTTTTTCCTGTAATTCATTATTTAATCCATTCAATTGAATTTGTTCTTTTTAGATATCAACTCCAATTACTTAAGTTAGTTATGCTTAAGATTCACGTTTTGATCTATTAAATTATTTTTTTGAATTAATTGGCTTTGATCAATATAAAATATTATTTAAATGCTACAAATAGTAATTTAAAGATGAATAATCCAAAAAGAGAATCCAGTTTAAAAAGTTATTCACCATTAGAGCTTGAGCAAAAATGGCAAAAAAAATGGCAAGATTTAGAAGCTTTTAATGCAAATGTTGATAAGGATGGCGAACCTTTTTGTATTGTTATTCCTCCCCCAAATGTTACTGGATCATTACATATGGGACATGCTTTTAATACTGCTTTGATAGATGTAATTGTTAGATTTCAGCGACTTATTGGAAAAAATGTATTATGTTTGCCTGGTACAGATCATGCTTCAATTGCTGTGCAAACCATATTAGAGAAACAAATTAAAAAAGATGGTTTAGAGAAAGAGGATATAGGTAGACTTAAATTTTTAGAGAAAGCATGGGAATGGAAAGAAAAAAGTGGTGGGCAAATAATTTCTCAGCTAAAAAGCTTAGGTTATTCCGTTGACTGGTCTCGTGAACGATTCACTTTAGATAAAAAATTAAATGATGCGGTTGTAGAAGCCTTTGTGACTTTACATAATAAAGGGCTAATTTATAGAGGAGAATATTTAGTAAATTGGTGTCCGGCTTCCCAATCAGCAGTTAGTGATCTAGAAGTTGAGATGAGAGAAATAGATGGAAATTTATGGCATTTTAAATATCCACTTTTAAACGAGAATGGTTCTCCTTCCTCAAACTATCTTGAAGTTGCTACTACACGGCCAGAAACTTTATTGGGTGATACCGCAGTTGCTGTAAATCCATTGGATAAAAGATATCAGAATTTTATTGGAATGAAAGTAAAGGTTCCTTTCGTTGATCGGGATATTCCTGTCGTTGCTGATTCGCATGTAGATATGGAATTTGGGACTGGTTGTGTGAAAGTCACTCCAGCACATGATGCTAATGATTTCGAAATTGGTAAAAGAAATAATTTAAAACAGATCAATATTATGAATAAAGATGGTACCTTAAACGATAATGCAGGTAAATTTCAAAACCTAGATAGATACGTAGCCAGAAAGCAAATAATAAGTGAATTAGATTCAATCGGACTTTTAATTAAAATTGAAGAATACAAACATACTGTGCCTTTTTCCGATAGAGGGAAGGTCCCAATTGAGCCTTTATTATCAACACAGTGGTTTTTAAAAATGGATAATATTTCTAGAGAATGCTTAGAAAAAAATAATTTAGAACAACCAAATTTTATTCCTAAGAGATGGCAGAAAGTATACAAAGATTGGTTAGTAAATATTAATGATTGGTGTATTAGTCGACAATTGTGGTGGGGGCATCAAATACCAGCATGGTATGTTTTACAAACTCCTGATGAAACAATAACTCAAAATACCCCTTACATAATCGCACGTAATGAGAAAGAGGCTTTAAACAATGCGACTGAGAAATTTGGTTCAGAATTTAAATTGGTTAGGGATAAAGATGTATTAGATACTTGGTTTTCAAGTGGTTTATGGCCTTTTTCAACCTTGGGCTGGCCAAATGTGGATGATGAGGATTTTAAAAAATGGTATCCGAATAGTGTCTTGGTAACAGGCTTTGATATTATTTTCTTCTGGGTTGCGAGGATGACGATGATGGGTAATGTATTTACTTCAAAGATTCCATTTCATGATGTTTATATCCATGGCTTAGTTAGAGACGAAAATAATAAAAAAATGAGCAAAAGTGCAGGTAACGGTATTGATCCACTTTTATTAATTAATAATTATGGCTCAGATGCATTGCGCTTCGCTCTTGTGAGAGAAGTTGCAGGGGCAGGACAAGATATCAGGCTTGATTATGATAGGAAAAATAAAACATCTTCTACTGTTGAAGCATCAAGAAATTTTGCAAATAAACTTTGGAATGCTACTAAATTCGTACTAATGAATTGTTCTTCTTCACAAGTTAAACTCAAGAAAAGTGATTATGTTGATGGTCATCTCGATCTAACTGATCAATGGATATTATCAAAATCAAATAGGACCAAAAAAGAAATGTATAACCTTTTATCTAACTATAAAATTGGTGAATCGGCAAAATTGATATATGAGTTTGCTTGGAATGATTATTGTGATTGGTATCTTGAGTTTCAAAAACTCAGATTTAATAACCCAGAATTTAAAAATAGAATATTATCTGAGAGTTTGTTAAAAGAAATCTTAGATAATATTCTTACTATGATGAATCCTTTTATGCCTCATTTAACAGAGGAACTCTGGCATTCTTTGCATGGGGGAATTGATGATAAATTACTATCTCTTCAAAGATGGCCAAGTATAGATGAAAAATACTTAGATGATAATCTTGAGAGATCTTTTGATAAGTTATTTGAAATCATTAGATTAATAAGAAATCTGAGAGCTGAACTAGGACTAAAACCTGCTCAACAGATTTCAATTTTTTTAGTTTCAGATGATATTAAATTATTAGAATTTGTTAAAAAGATGAGTGAAGATATTCGGTTGATTACTAAAGCATCAGATATAAATATTCTTAAACAAGATGAGTTTCGCAAACAAGATTTTGCAAAGTCTTTCTCAGGAATAGTTGGAAATCTCGAAGTTTATTTACCATTTGAAGGGATTATTAATTTGGAATTTTTAAAAGAAAAACTTTTAAAAGATCAGTCAAAAGCCAATGAAGATATAAAAGTTTTAAATAATAGAATTTTGAATAAAAATTTTATTAATAAGGCACCAAAAAATGTTATTGATGAATGTAAATCTAAATTAAAAGAGGCAAAAGCTAAGTCAAATTCAATCTCCAAAAAATTAGAGATGTTGAGTTGATGTCTTTTTTTGAAAATATTTTAGATTTTCTTATTTATCTCGATTCTGGATTAGGAATTTTCTTTTTTGTTGTTATTTATATATTTATAGTACTTTTGATTCTTCCAGCTTCATGGCTCTCAATTGCAGCAGGATATTTATATGGAACATATGAAGGTTCTGTGATCGTATTTTTAAGTGCTTTTATAGGAGCCTCTATTTCTTTTTTTATTTCAAAAAGATTTCTTTCCAAAAAAGTTTTGGATATGATTAATAAATACCCAAAGTTATCTATATTAGAAAATATTATCCAAAAAGGTGGTTTGAAATTAATAGTTTTGACAAGGTTATCTCCTTTATTTCCATTTAGCATCCTAAATTACTTTTATGGTTTAAATAATATAACTTACAAAGATTTTTCAATAAGTTTAATTTGTATAATACCAGGAACTTTTCTTTATTGTTCTGTTGGATCACTTTTGAATGATTTAAGCGATATCGTCAATTTAAAAATAAATAATAACCTTTTTACTACTTTGATTAGTATTATTTCTACCTCTTTGATCATTTATTTTCTATCAAAATACTCAAATGAAATTATCAATGAATCAAAGTAATATTTAAGCTTTAAGGTTAAAATCACGTATTGTTGCAAAAATAATAAACCAATATAATCTTATTCTTCCAAAGAATGTTTTATTTAAAGTTAATTTTTTATATTTTGCCTGTCCACAAGGACTTTTTATTAATTTATAAATTCTTTTTTGAGTCATGTTTCTTGATTATTTGATAATAGGTTAAGAAGCTCTTCTTCTTTTAATATATTAGTTCCTAATTTTTTTGCTTTTTCTAATTTATTTCCTGCTTTATCTCCAACTATTAAATAATCAATATTCTTACTTATTGAATTTTTGACTTGTCCACCATATCCTTCAATCTTAATGATTAATTGTTCTCTTGAAAATGATTTCATTGTTCCCGTAAGGACAAATACTTTTTTATTAATTTCGTTATTTTCAATATGAGTTATTGGATTTTCATTAATTTCATTTTTAAATAAAACACCTCTCTCATAAAGCATTCTAATTAATCTTATATTGTCCTCAGATTCAAACCAAGTTTTCAATGATTCGATTATTTCATCTCCAATTCCATTTATTTCCATAAGTTTATTTGGATTATTTAGGCTTGCTTCTTTTAAGTCTTCAATACAATAAAATTTATTACATATATTTTTAGCTGTAACTTGTCCAATATGATTAATCCCTAATCCATATAATTTTTTTTTCCATAATTGATTTTTTGAATTTTCTATTCCTTTTAAAAGATTTAGAATTGATTTCTCACCCATTCTTTCAAGCTTTATAAGCTTTTCGTAATTAAGAGTATATAAATCTGAAATATTTCTAATTAATTTTGCATCCAGTAGTTGCTCAATGATTTTGGCACCTAATCCATCAATATTCATTGCAGATTTACTAACCCAATGTTTTAATAGTCCAGTTAAGACTGCTTTACAATTTCTATTGATACATTTAATAGTTGCTTCTGCAGGTATTTTTTCAAGCTTGCAGCCACAAGAGGGGCAGAATTTTGGAAATTTGATTTTTAGTGAATTATTTATTCTTAATTCTTTTATTACCTTTACAACTTCAGGTATTATTTCACCTGCTTTTCTGACAATTATAGTATCAGAATAATGTATATCCAAATATTCAAATCTCTCAATATTATGTAGAGTTGCTCTCGAAACTTTTGTACCTGCTAATTGTACTTCCTCAAAATTTGCAACAGGCGTGATAGCTCCAGATCTGCCGACTTGAAAGCTGAGACTTTCAATTTTTGTAGTTATTTCCTCTGCTGGAAATTTTAAGGCGATAGCCCATCTTGGAGCCTTTTGTGTATGCCCTAAAATTTCTTGGTTTTTTATATCGTTAATTTTGATAACTATTCCATCTGCATCAAAATCAATTTTATTTCTTTCTTTTTTCCAGAACTCATAATATGTTTCAAGCTCTGCAATGTTGTTTATTAATTTTGAATGTGAATTTATCTTAAAACCGCAATCTTTCAAAAATTCTAATCTAGCCCACTGATTATTATACTTTTTTTTAAATATAGGGTTATTGGGAAAGTGTACTTGATAAGCATAAAAATCAAGATTTCTTTTTGAAACGACCTTAGGGTCTAATTGTCTTAAAGAACCTGCGCAAGCATTTCTTGGATTAGCAAATAATTGTTCTCCTTTTGATTCTCTGTAAGCATTTATTTTCTGAAAGGAATTATTAGATATAAATGCTTCTCCTCTGATTTCTAGTATTTCAGGAGGATCATTAATTCTCAGTCTCAAAGGAATTGATCTTATCCTCTTAGCATTATTTGTTATGTCTTCTCCTTCTTGCCCATCTCCTCTTGTCGCAGCACTAATTAAAACACCATTTTCATATCTTAAAGCTAAAGCATTCCCATCAATTTTTAATTCAGCAACTAAAAGATTTTTTTTAAAAATACTATCATTATCTTGACTTATTAATTTTTCTGTTTTTATTAGCCAATTCTTGACCTCTTCAGAATTAAAAGCATTATCAAGACTATATAAAGGTATTGTATGAATTAATTTTTCAAACCCATCAGAAATATCTCCGCCTAATCTATTTGTTGGACTATCTATAGTTTTTAAGCTTGGATATTTTTTCTCGATTTCTATTAATTCTTTATATAAACTGTCATAAACTGAGTCCTCAATCTCTGGCATATCTAATGTGTAATAAGCGTAGTTAGCATTATCTATTAGCTTTTTTAATTCAATTATTCTTGATTTATTTATTTCTTCTGAATTCACAATTATAAAAAGTTATTTAGTAGCTCTAGATATACGATCAATTTTCCAGTCATTATCAATTTGGGAAAAAGTAAAATCTAAAGGAAGTTCTTCTTTTTTGTCTTCAGATTTTAAATTTAAAGTAATAATGATTTGATCTTCTTGGATCCTAGGTGTACCAGATTTAAGATTTCTGTATTTATTTAAATTTAAACTAGCAAGGAACTTTAGAAAATCTTGTCTCTTGACATGTGTTTTATATGTCTTGCTAGTTAAACCATAAGCTGCATCTATCCTTCCTGCTGCTATCTGGTCAAAGAATTTTCTGACAAGAGGATTAATACCTCTAGCTTTAATAACAAGTTTAACTGCATTAAAGGTCCAAAATGAAATAAGTACGGCACCGCCTGCTAAAAGTGCTTTAACTCCAATATCTTTTACTAGTGTTGCATCCATGATAAATGTTTTTTCTTACTTTAAGAAAATAAATCGATTTTGTTGGTTTTCTTTGTCAAAATAAAATAAATTAAATTTATTATGGGTGTTATACCTCTTTTACCACTATTCCATAAATTTAATAAATCTTATTTTAATAATTCTTTAGTAATAGATTTGGAGCCAATCGTAAAGGTTAGATGGAGTGATAATAGATTGAAAACTACAGCAGGATTTTATAAGCGAAGTAAGGCGAATGGTTATATCTCTTCTGAGATTGTTTTATCAAAACCAATCCTAGAATATTTACCTTTGCGAGATATTCAAAGTACACTTTGTCATGAAATGATTCATGCTTGGACAGATAGAATTTTAAAAATTAATGAAATCCATGGTATTAATTTTGTAAATAAAATGAATGAGATAAATACCAAGCAAGATTCTTTTAAAGTAACTATTAGACATAATTTTCCTGTTTTCAGAAAAGAGTTGAAATATAAAGGAATATGTCGTCATTGTGATTCAACCTATATGTATCGAAGAAGGATGAAGAATATTGCTTGTAAAAGTTGTTGTAATTTATTTTTTAATGGAATTTGGAATGAGAAATGTTTAATAGTTTTTGAAAATTGATTTATTTTGTTTATAAATTTAAATCTTCAAATTAATTGAAATAATTTTTGTTTAAAATATAAATCATATGATACATCCAAAACGAAAATTCAATAATAACAGACTTAATGCAATAAATTTTGATAAAAGAATTGATCAGTTTTTTGAAGCAGGAAGACAAATTGCAGATGGGTTCTCTGGTACTAGGCCTGGGACAAGAAAACAATCTAGTTTTAGAGACTTTTCTCGAAGAAATGTTAGGAATGTTAGTAATTGGGTGACAGATACAATGGATTATTTTTTTGAAGATGATTTTGAAGAATGGAACAACGATGATATCGATATAGATGAAAAAGAATTTAAATCATTCAGGAGAAGTGATGATGGGGAAGAAGATGTTATGTGCAAAGGGAAGAAGCCTTTAGAAGCTATATCTTTAAGATCAAAAAATAAAATTATTGAACAACAAAAAAAGCTTGGTCCCTCTAAGGATTACTTCAATCAGAAATGGGAAGAAGATTCATTTTTTCAAACCAATAAGTGGAAAAGACCTTCTCATAAGCATGACGAAACATCCTTTGATCAAAAATCTGATAACAAAAGAATTTCTACAGCAAGAAATTTCCCAAGATCAAGACGCAGTAGATTATAAATTTAAATACCCTTCAAGTCCTGAATTTCCTAACCATTTTTCTATATGAGGATTAAATACTTCACGAATTATTGTTAATGGCTTTTTATTTCTAAAAAATCTATAATTCCTAGACCAGAATGGCCCTTTTAATGAAAATTCTTTTTTCAACCAGTGAGAATTTACAATTGATATGGCATCAACTTCTCTAAACAGCTCAGAGCGATCTTTTGTAAGATTTTTCCAAATAGGTTCTGTTTTATTTGGAAGATTCATATTAACTGCTTCATTGTTCCACCAACTTTCAGCCCATGCGAGAGTAATATCATTATTCTTAATCCAAACTTGCCTTCTTATTAAAGGTTTTGTGAGTTGATGAATCTCTTTGGGAGTTTCTTTTGATGATTCGTTATCTAACTTCATTCCAATTAATTCAATCTTTGTTTCTTTTTTTGTGAGTAGCTGTAAATGTCTTGTAGGACTTCCATCTCCAAGGAGCATTAATTTCCATGCTCCTGGGATTTCAGGATATTTATTTTTCTCTAGAAAGACAGATGAACTTTCTTCCCATAAGATGTTTGGAGAATTAAAAAGATTATTATTATCCACTATTTATATATATTTATTAGATCTTAACTATTTTTTCGAAATATTGAATTTATCTTTTTTAAGTTCTTTAATTTTTAACCAAACTAGCAATGCTGTTAAATCAGCTTTACTGACTCCGGGTATTTGTGAAGCATCTCCAATACTATTTGGTTTGAAAAGATTTAATTTTTCTCTTGCTTCCAAAGATAAAGTCTCAATTTTAGAATAGTTAATTTCTTTAGACAAAATTTTTAAACGCTGCTTTTCTATTTGAGCTATGTTGTTTCTCTGTCTTTTTAAATAACCTTGATATTTTATATCTATTTCAATTCCTTCTCTAATAACTGAAGATATATCCTCACTCATTAAGCCGTATTGAATTAGTCCTTCGCTATGGAAATTTGTTTTTTTAAGAAGTTCTTCTAATGTTGCCGATCCTTTTATTTTTATTCCATAATTTTGTTCTAAAGAAGTTGATAATTTATCTGTGCATTTTATCCGTGTGTTTTTAAGCCTTTCAGTCTCTTTCTCCATAATTTTAATTTTCTCAGTAAAGTAATTCCACCTTCTTTCACTTATTAATCCAATTTCATAGCCTAAAGTTGTTAATCGGCGGTCTGCATTATCTCCACGCAACGTTAATCTATACTCACTTCTACTTGTTAAAACCCTATAAGGTTCTTTTAAGTCTTGTGTAATTAGATCATTGATCATGGTCCCTATATAACTACTTTCACGCGAAAATATTATGGGATTTAAACCTTTTAGTTTCCTTGTTGTGTTGATGCCTGCTACTAATCCTTGAGCTGCTGCTTCCTCATAGCCAGTTGTACCATTAATTTGTCCTGCACAAAATAGATTTTCAATTGATATTGTTTCTAATGAAGGCTGTAATTGAGTTGCAGGTATATAGTCATATTCAACAGCATATGCAGGTCGAAGCATAGTGCAATTTTCAAGTCCAGGAAGTGTCTGCAATAATTCTAATTGAATATTTTCTGGTAATCCTGTTGAGAAACCTTGTACATATATTTCGGGAGTATTTATGCCTTCCGGCTCTAGGAAAATTTGATGCGAATCTTTATCTGCAAACTTAACAATTTTATCTTCTATTGATGGGCAATATCTTGGACCTTTACTATCAATAAAACCTCCATAAATTGGTGTTAAATGTAGGTTATTTTTAATTAACTCGTGAGTTTTTATAGTAGTTCTAGTGATATGGCAACTAACCTGAGGCATTTTTGTTTTAATTGTAGGATCAAAAGAAAAATTTCTATCCATTGCTGTACTAGGTTGAATATTAAGTGCATCAAAATTTATACTTTTTTTATCAACTCTTGCAGGAGTACCAGTTTTTAATCTTTCTGTTTTAATACCAATATTATGAAGGCATTCCGTTAGCCCAGTTGCTGCTTGTTCCCCTGATCTTCCCGCGGACATAGATTTATTGCCTATCCATATTCGTCCTTCTAAAAAAGTTCCTGCAGTTATTATGATCGCTTTGGCAGAATAACTACTGCCAAAAAATGTTTTTACTCCTTTGATCTTCTTTCTTATATTTTTTGTAATCCTTGATGATTCCGTTATTTCCTCAACCTCTAAGTCAGTAATCATTGCTTCTTTGAGAGTAAGATTCTCAGTATTTTGAAGAATTTCTATCATTCTCTTTGAATATTCTCTTTTATCAGTCTGTGCTCTTAGAGCCCAGACCGCAGGTCCTCTACTGGCATTTAAGATTCTTTTCTGAATAGCTGTTTCATCTGCAATTTTTCCAATTATTCCTCCTAAAGCATCTACTTCATGTACTAGTTGACTCTTGGCAGGTCCACCTACTGCTGGATTGCATGGTTGCCATGCGATCCGATCTAAATTTATTGTAAATAATGCAGTTGAGAATCCTAGCTTTGCAGATGTAATAGCTGCTTCACAACCAGCATGGCCTCCACCAATTACAATTATCTCAAAAGATTCATTTATAGAGTTATTGGCTTTCATTAAATTGGATTTATTAATTTGCTAAGTTTCTAAATCTTGTGTATTGAGGCTCAAATAATAATTTTACAGTTCCAACTGGGCCATTTCTATGTTTGGTCACAATAATTTCAGTAATTCCTCTATCCTCGCTATCAGGATTGTAATATTCGTCACGGTAAATCATCAGTACCAAATCGGCATCTTGTTCTATAGATCCAGACTCCCTCAAGTCACTTAACATAGGTCTTTTATTTGTTCTGGATTCCACTCCTCTACTTAATTGGGATAGTGCAACAACTGGTACATTTAATTCTCTTGCCATTCCTTTTAATCCTCTGGTAATCCTTGATAATTCCTGTACTCTATTGTCTGGGGTAGTTCCTTCCATTAATTGTAAATAATCGATTACGATCAAACCAAGTTCTTTCCCTTGTTCAGCTATTAGCCTCCTACAAAGTGATCTCATCTCTAGAACACTTGAATTCGGTTTATCATCAATAAATATAGGAAGTTGGCCTAATGAATTAATACCTTCACCTAATAAAGGCCATTCATCTTGTTGTAGTCTTCCTGTTCTTAATCTTCCACTTTCTATCCCAACTTCCATAGACAGTAATCTATATGTTAATTGTTCCTTACTCATTTCCAAACTAAAAACGCATACAGGTAAATCTTGAGATTGCGCAACATTTTTTGCAAGATTTAAAACCATTGAGGTCTTACCCATTGAAGGTCTGCCGGCAACAATAATAAGGTCGCTTCGTTGAAAACCTTGAGTCATTGCATCTAGATCATAAAAATTAACAGGTATTCCTGCTATAGATGTTCCTAGAGATCTTGATTCAATTTCATTAAAAGTGCTTGTTAATATTTCTGCTGCTTGTGTTAATCCTTTTGATGGCTTTTCTTGACTTATTTCAAATATTTTTTGCTCTGCTTTATCAAGTATTTCATCAGTGCCTTGAGATTGATCAAAACCAAGTTGCACCACTTCGTTTCCTGAGCGTATTAATTGTCTTCTTAAGAATTTATCACTTATCAAGCTTGCAACTTGTTCAATAGAGGCAGTAGAAGATACATTTTCAACTAATTCTACTAATTTATTATTCCCTCCAATAAGATCTAATGATCCATTATCGGCGAGCCATGCACTCATAGAGGTAAGATCAGTAGGCTTGCCTTGGGAGTGTAATGTTATTGCAGTCTTATAAATCTCTCTGTGAGCATTTATGTAAAAAGCTTCAGGTCTTAGTAAATCTGCGATTCTACCGATAGCGTCGGGGTCAAGTAATATACCTCCTAGTACAGACTCCTCAGCTTGTATATTCTGAGGCGGGACCAATCCTGAAACTTCGTTGCTATTATTTTTTTTAAATTTACTATCTGCATTAGATCCATTATTTTGAAACGGGATTGAAACCATATTTTTAAGTTACTTAGATATATACTCTGGCTAGTTTTTAAAAATATGCAACAAATATTTTAACTTGTTACTTCTATATTTACTTCTGCACTTACTTCTTGGTGCAGTTTAATTTGAACGGTGTATGAACCAAGTGTATGAATATCAGGTACCTGTATATCCCTTCTATCAATGTCTTTCTTTGTTGAAACTTTTATGGCTTCTGCTACATCTCCATTTGTGACAGTTCCAAAGAGAACACCATCTTCTCCAACTTGTTTTTTAATATTAAATCTTCCAATAGTTTTTAAAGCTGTTTTAAATTCTAGAGCTTCTTTTTTAATTTTTTCAGCTGCAATTTTTTCTTTTTCTCTTTTTCTTTCTATTTGTTTAAGAACTGATGGAGTTACATTAACTGCCTTTCCTGTCGGAAATAAGAAATTTCTTGCATAACCAGGAGCTACATCAACGACATCTCCATCTTTTCCTAAGCTGGAAATACTTTCAGTTAATACAACTTGAACTCTTTTCGCCATAATTAAATTAATGAATATTATTTAATAATAAGTCCTTGAGGGTAATTTTATTTTTTTTGCAAAACCTAATCTAGCAAGAAACTTTATATGCTCCCATGTTAGATCAATTTGTCCTTTAAAAAGTCCTTGTCTAGCAGAGTTTGGGAAAGCATGATGGTTATTGTGCCATCCTTCTCCAAAAGTTAGAGCTGCGACCCAAGCATTATTTCTGGATTCATCTCCACTGTCAAAAGCAACTGTACCCCAACAGTGGGTAGCAGAATTAACTAACCATGTAATGTGATAAACAACTACTAACCTTAGAGGTATACCCCATAAAACAAGTGACCATCCTCCTACACCTAGTTTCTCTCCAATAGCAAATAAGGATAAGCCAATAGGAATTTGAAGGAATAAAAAATATTTATTCAAAAATCTATAATATGGATCTTTAATTAAATCTCTACTAAGTTTTGGAACTGCTTTTAGAGCCTCTACATCTTTAAACATCCAACCCATGTGGCTATACCAGAATCCTCTCTTACTATTGTGATGATCAACTTCGGTATCTGAGAAAGAGTGGTGATGTCTATGTAATCCAACCCAATCAATTGGTCCATGCTGACAGCTAATAGCACCGCAGGTGGCAAAAAATCTTTCTAACCATAGAGGGACTATAAATGCTCTATGTGATAGTAATCTATGATATCCAAGCGTTACTCCTAGGCATGCCGTGAGCCAATAGAAGAACAATAATGTAACAATAGAGGGTGTACTCCAGAATTTTGGTTGTAAGGCTACAACAGATAATATATGAATAACCAGCATAAAAAAGATCGTACCCCATGTTTTGTGCAATTTTGGTGGATATTTAGAAGATTGCTTATTTGGAGCAAGAAATTTTTTGTGTAAATCAATTACTTTTTCTGGTGGGACAGGTCTTGAAAGTTTTGCGGTTTCTTGGAAAAGAAGTTTATTCATAATATTAAGCTGTTTTCAAATGTACCGATATGAAATATTATCATACTATACTATTGATCCGTTTACTTATCTGTGAGTCAAGGTTATCGCGATAAATTATCAAGTGGTCGTAGAGCAATGGCTCATTTGATACATGTATGGCACGAAAGAAATGCTTGGTCGCATAAAGTATTACCTCTTTTGTCTGAAATACTTGATTTGGGTAGAGTCCATAATTCTCAAATATCAAATCTAAGGAATGGAAAGTTATCTTCGCCAGGACCTGAGGTTTTTCTAGCTTTAGCGCAAGTAAATACGATTCTATATCATGGAGTTGAATCGATAAGGGATCATTTAGAAGGATCTTACCCAGAGCTTTGGAAAACATTGCAAGAGTCATCTTTCCCTCTTAAGAATGATGATGGTAATCCTATCTCGGCAGGCGAATTATTTGAGATCTTCTCAGGGTTAAGACCATTACCATCAACTTTTGATTGGTTTATAGAGGATGAAGAGGCTTCTAGACTTAGTGAAGCTTTATCAGAACATTTTTGTATGAATCGTCCATGGAGACATTGTAAGGATGACATAATGAATGCCTATTCTGTAATAAAAGCTTCCAGAAGAGAGAGATTCGCAGAGGTTATTGCGGGATTAAAAGATTATACCGCTGAAGAGTTAGATGGTGAGTTATTAGACTTATATGAAGCATCGCGAAAATTATCATTATTTGTAAAAGGGGGACCTAATTCCTTTCTTACTGAATTAAGAAATATGGTTTTATTGAAAGAAGGAAACCCTTTAAAAGATGAATAAGAAATCTAAAGATTACGAACTGGTTAAGAACTTCGTGTTTGAATCAGAATCGGAATTAAATAAATTATTTACAAGTAGATCTAATGATCTTTATCTGAAATTGGAAAATATTCTTAATATTTTTCATGATGAGAAATTATCAACAACTCATTTTAATATTTCTACAGGTATGGGACTTGATGATATTTCAAGAGAAAAAATTGATAATATTTATGCGAG
>CACNSV010000015.1 GCA_902623195.1 uncultured Prochlorococcus sp.
TGCAAATGGCGCTAGACCCCAAGTTGAAAGTAAAGTAATTAGTACTACTATAGTTCCTGATATTCTCCCCATTGAGAGGTAACCTATATCTCCTTTTGTTAGACATATCGCTCCCACAGTTAATCCAGATAAAGAAGCTAATATTGAACCGGTAAATCTCGCGGCGTTAAGTCTAGTTCTTATATTTTCATCTTCACTAATTTCTGTTGCCAATGCACCATAAGGAAGATTTACAGAGGTATAAGCAGTCATATACAAAATTGATGTACATATGTAATAAAAAGTTTTTTCTTTAATACTGTAATCATTGGGAATCCACCACATTGCAGCTAAAAAAATTCCCAAGGGAAGTGATGCTCCAATCATCCAAGGTAGTCTTGGACCCCACTTGGATTGAGTACGATCACTCATCCTGCCAATCAAGGGATCATTAATTGCGTCCCAGAGTTTAATTATCATCAAGATAGAACTCGCTATCCATGGGGGTAAACCCGCCGCACAAGTAAAGAAAGGGAAGAGATAAAAACCAAATTGAGCATTAGCAAGTCCTGTTCCAGCATCTCCAAGCCCATAGGAAAGCATTAATCTTGTTCTTGATCCAGGTATATTTTTTGAGTGTGAATTTTCCAATCTTTTTAAGTTGTTGATTGTTTGATAATGTATTATTGCAGAGTAGTAATCTTTTAAATCATGCGGGCGTAGTTTAGTGGTAAAACCTCAGCCTTCCAAGCTGATGATGCGGGTTCGATTCCCGCCGCCCGCTTTAATTAATTTGAAATACATTTTCAAATACTTCATTTTTTATCAATAATATAGAGCTTAAGGCATTGATCTCTATAAATTTATCTTTTATTTGATTAGGTTTCAATGAAGAATTAACAGAGGTATCTAAAACTTTTATCCAATTAGTCTTTGATGTAGGGATAGAAAAATTAATATTTTTTGAGTATGCATTTAAACCGATCCAAATTAATGGATTTTTATCTTTATTTATACTAAAAGCAATCGTGTGAGACCAACTTCCCCAGTCAGGTTTATCTAAAGTCGTTCCATGCCACTGGTATTCAATAATGTTTTTATTATTTGCACTTTCTTTATTTAAAAAAGGGTTGATTAAATATATTAATTTTTTTCTTAGAAAAATAAGTTGTTTGACATAATTCAATAATTCTAAATCTTGATTAGTTTCTTCCCAATTCATCCAGCCTAGATAATTATTTTGGCACCAAGTATTGTTATTTCCACCTTGAGATCTCCCTATCTCATCTCCCATTAGCATCATTGGGACGCCTCTTGATATAAATAATGAAAAAAGAAAGTTTTTTTGTTGTTGAAGTCTTAATGCGTTAATTTGTTTGTTGGAAGTTGGTCCTTCAATCCCGTAATTAAATGAATTATTATTATTCTCTCCATCTTTATTCTTTTCCCTATTTGCAAAATTATGCTTAGAGTTAAAACTTACGAGATCTTTTAATGTGAATCCATCATGTGAAGTAATAAAATTTATTGTATTATTATTAATTACCTTTGAATCATAAATAGAGGGGCTACCTTGTATCTTGTCACTCATGTTCCAAGCAGTACTTTCTTCACCTTTCCAAAATCTTCTAACATCATCTCTGAAATGACCATTCCAAGTAAAAGTTGTTTTTGAGGGAAAATCTTTAATTTTGTATAACCCTCCGCAGTCCCATGGTTCACTGATTAATTTAATTTCTGTTAAATCTGGATCTGATTCAATATCTTCAAACAGTGGAGGATTTTCAAGAGGTATTAGATTTTCTCCTCTGGTTAAAGCTATCCCTAAATCGAATCTGAATCCATCAACACCAAATTCATTTACCCAGCATTTAAGTGAATCTATAATTAGCTTTCTTACTAAACTTCTATTGGCAGCAATAGTATTACCGCAACCACTGACATCCTGAAATTTATTTTTATTTAAAAAATAATATAAGTTTTCATCTATACCTTTCCAGGATAATACAGGACCATCGCTGTTTCCCTCAGATGTATGGTTATAAACCACATCTAGAATTACTTCAATTTTATTCCTGTGGCATTCTTCAACAAATCTTTTAAATTCTTGTCTTATTTTTTTTGGTGAAATCTCATTGAAATATTCAAAATGAGGAGTAAACCAGTTGATTGGACTATATCCCCAAAAATTATTAAGGCCATTCGGCGCGTCTTTGGGGTCAAAGCAAAAAACAGGAAGTAATTCAATAGAAGTTATTCCAAGATTCTTTAAGTAAGGAATCTTTTGCACAAATTTTTGAAAACAACTTTCATTTTTACTATGATCAAATGACTCAATTTTTTCTGTAAAAGCTCCAATATGTAATTCATAAATTATTGATTCCTCCCATGAATATTTTGGACTTGGAAATTCTTTAAAATTAAATTTTTCTTTATCACATACAACACTTTTTAAGCAGCAAGCAATATTATCACTCTCATCGATAGATTTTCCTCTCTTATAATTATCCCAACCAGTTATTCCTCTTGAACAAGGGTCAATTAAAACTTTTTTTGAATAATTTCTATTGAGTCCATTTCTTTCCTGATGAATTCTATATGCATAAATTGTTCCTTCTCCTAGGCCTTCAATTTCAGCTCTCCAATAAGGACCGGATTGATATCTTTTATCTAAAGTATAAATAGAAATAGGTTTAGTTGAATTATTCTCTTCAAAAATTAAAATTTCAACTAAAACAGCGTTTGTTGCGACTAAGCAAAAATTAACCCCAACATCTGTAATTGTGCTTCCTAAAGGAACAGATTTGCCTATATTTATTACTGTCACTTTATAGAAAAAATAAACACTTTTTAAAATTAAAATTCATGAGATAATTAAATCTAAAAGATTTAAGATTTATCAATTTTGATAGTTTTAAGACTAAAGTAAAATACTTATGGATAATTACATGATATTAGCTTTTTATTTTTACGGCTATTTAAATTTGGTTTCCAAATTTAACCTAGGAGTATTGAAAATCTTTGATGGGATGTGATGAGAACAAAATATATGAGAAAGTTAATAAAAAATAATATTAGGTTTGAATTCTTTTTAAAAATTATTGATAAAAAATTTTTTTATTATTTTTCTTAGTCTTTTTAATAAGATAGAACCAAGTGATAGCAATAGATTTAACCAATTTATAATTTATTTTATTTAATGTTTAATTTTTTTTATAGGATGAGAAAATTTATTTTATGTTGAAATAAATGTCAGTAAACTCTGTATAAAGCTTTGCGCTGACGGCATTTTCGGTTGCCGTATTTGAATTTGCTCAATATGATGTGCAAGTTCGAGATATTTAGATTGATTTCAAATTAATCTTTAAATTCTCTGCTTTACAAACAATTCAATGAACAAAGCTGATTTAGTAAATCTTGTTGCTGCTCGTACTGAGCTCACAAAAACAGATGTTTCTTTAGTTGTTGATGCAGCCATTGAAACTATCGTTGATTCAGTTGTGGAAGGCAAAAAAGTCTCCATACTAGGATTTGGTTCTTTTGAACCAAGAGATCGTTCTGCTAGGCAGGGCCTTAATCCAAAAACAGGTGAAAAAATAGCTATTCCAGCTAAAAGAGTACCCACATTCTCAGCAGGAAAATTATTTAAGGATAGAGTACAAGGTTAATATATTTAGATGTATTACCCTGAAATAGGGCGCTCAATTTGAGCCCCTTTTTTTATGAAATATTTTTTATCCAGTTAGATCTTATAAAGTTAAAAAATTGTTGATGATTTTTAAAAAAAAATTATTTATTTTTATTTTCTTTTTATTAAACTGCTTTGTATGCATGATATCAACTGAGCCTTATTATCAGTCATCATTTTATAAGGAATTGAAAAAATGTTTTGAGGCTAAGAATGAAGATAAATGTAAGAAAATGATTTTACTTACTGAACAAATGCAGTTAAAAGAATATGATAAAGGTAATCTTAAATGTCAAACAAGTATATTAGGTTTACAAACTGAGCTTATAAGAAATATTTACTTTAAAAGAGAAAAAGATAATGTATCTGAGAAAACAATTTCATCTCTAATTAAAAATTGTTAATTTTAAAAAAAATTCTAAAACTTAGAATACTATAGGTTTGAAATATTATTTTTATGAACAAAGGTTTTTCAGACAATTCGAACTATGATAACGATAAGGCTGAAGAAATTAAAAATCCAAAAACAGGGTTGGCCAAAATACTTGCAGAAAAGAAATTTACTTATACATTGCCTGGTAAAAGACAAATAAATATTTTTGCAACCATAGTATTAGGTTTAAATTTCATATTATTGGTTGGAATTATATTATTTTTAAATAATGAATCATTTCATGATTTCATATTTAATTTTGGAAGATAATTAATATATAAAAGAAAAGCCTTCATCTAAAAATGCTAGATTATAAAAAACAAGACTTTTTTTAATGAAAATCGTAGGGCTTATACTGCATATATTATTAAGTTTGGTTTTAATATTAATCCTAACTTATTGGTTCTCAGCTTATAACTCAGCTTTTGAAGCTGATAGAGCATGTCATAGTCAATTATCTAGTTATCCTAATTCCACTAACTTAGGGTGTGATCATGATACTGAAACTCATAAGTGGATATTGTATGAAAATCAGGATAATGGAGTCAGCGCAAATATAATTAAAAGATTCAGATATAGATTTTTATAAATTAATTTTATTAAAAATACTTTTAGCGGAAATTATAGAAATCATCGCCGTAAAAGCAAATGTTAAATATTGACCTAAATCACCTTCGGCATAAATACCATTTTTTAAAAAAGGTAAATCTATTAAAGAGGCGATAGATCCCCAAATGATGACCCAAACAGAAATGTATAAAAGTACCTTAAATTTGTTATTAGTTTTTGCCATATTTCAATTAATACCAAATATTGTAGAAGTAACTGGACGTCCGTGAAAAACTAATTCAGTTAGTATCAGCATGAAGAATCCAACCATGGCAGCTCTCCCGTTCACAAGCTCAGCACTTGCATTAAATCCAAATACGTTATTTACTGCATCACCACTATTATCTACCCATTTAGAGGCTTGATTATTAATGGTTGAAAGATTTTCAGAATCATCAATTGATTCTGAATCATTTAATTTATTATTTTCCATAAAATAGTTTTACTTACATATTAATTTAAAAATATTACACCTGTAAGGACTAAATTAAATTAAAAAAATAAAACTAAAAACTACAAACCATAGTAATTCCAATCTAATAATTAAATTACAAATATGCATTATTGAGTCTCTATTACATTTATTCCCTTTGTAATTTATTAAGGGTTTAAGGATTATTTTTTCTTGATATTTATTTTCCCCCCCCAGTTTAATATTTACAATATATGCAAATATTGCTTGTGAAAAACCTGAGTTTGGTGATTCATACTTTCTCCCGTCAGAAAAAGTTTTTTGAATTATGTTGAAATAATTAGAAATTTTTGTGCTTACAAAAGGCAACGTTAAAACGACAACTCTACATGGGATATAAGTCACAATGTCTTCAAGTTTTGCACTGAAAAGCCCTATATATTTGAAAGGCTCATATTTATAACCAACCATTGAATCCAAAGTACTTAAAGCCTTGTAAGAGAATCCAAGAGAGAGAGGCCCTGGAAGATAAATTGAATGATTGAGGCAAAAAGCACCTATAAATATCCAGAATAAAGGGCCAAAAATCCCATCAACTGAATTTTCTGTCAAGCTTTCTGTTGCTGATCGCATTAAATTTTCTTTAGAAAAGGAACTTACATCTCTACTAACAAGTCTTTGCACTTTATCAATGATATTTTGATTAGAGTTCTTATCTAAAGATTCATCCTCTATTAAATGTGAAATCTCAAGAACACTTGAAATTAGGCTTTTGCTTGCGAGACAACTAGAAATTCCAATAAGAATTATTATTCCCCAAAATAGATTCCCTCCTGAATGGAAAAATTTCAATTCTAAATATTTCCCTACAAAGTAACTTAAACTTAAGGTTGATATTAATAGAAATAAACCTCCCAAAAGATGAGAATTCCTACCTTTCAAATACCTTAAATATGTTTTAGAAAATTTATTAATCCAAAATCCAACTATTTGAACTGGATGCAAAAGGTAATTTGGATCTCCTATAAGGAAATCAAAACATATTGAACCTAATACTAAAATGTAAATTTCTATTTTAGCCAACTAAACATTGAACGTAAGCCTTTACCAACTTTTTCTATTTCATGATTGGAATTTTCCCGTCTTAATTTATTCATTACCGGTTTGCCAGCCTCGCATTCGTTAACAAAATTCTTAGAAAAGGTTCCATCTTGAATATCTTTTAATATATTTTTCATTTCTTTTCTAGTTTCTTCATTGATAAGCCTTTTACCACTTACATAATCTCCATATTCTGCAGTATTTGAGATAGAATCTCTCATTTGCGAAAGACCTCCCTTAACCATGAGATCAACTATTAATTTAACTTCATGTAGGCATTCAAAGTAGGCTAATTCTGGTTGATAACCAGCCTCTACAAGTGTTTCAAAGCCTGCTTTAACAAGTTCAGATAACCCCCCGCAAAGTACGGCCTGCTCTCCAAATAAATCAGTTTCAGTCTCTTCCCTGAAGTTAGTTTCAAGGATACCTGCTCTTGTACCCCCAATACCTTTTGCATAAGCCATTGCAAGTGATCTGGCATTCCCCGAGAAATCTTGTTCTACTGCAAATAATGCTGGCACACCTTGCCCATTTTGATATTCCCAGCGCACAGTATGGCCAGGTCCTTTTGGCGCAATCATCACGACATCAACAAAGCTAGGTGGCTTTATTAATTCAAATCTTATGTTAAATCCATGAGCGAAACTCATTACTTTTCCTTCTTTTAGATTAGGTTCGATTTCTTTTTTATAGACCTCTTTTTGGAACTCATCTGGTAGAAGAATCATTATCCAATCGGCCCTTTTGCAAGCTTCTGCCACGCTAAATACCTCTAAACCATCATTTTTTGCTTTACTCTCAGATTTACTTCCTTTATATAATCCAACAATTACATTAACTCCACTATCTTTAAGATTTAATGCATGAGCATGACCTTGTGATCCATAGCCAATTATTGCTAGGGTCTTATTATTAAGGAGACTTAGATCTGCATCAGAGTCATAAAAAAGTTGCGTCATTAGTTCTGGAACTGCTTTGTTTTGATAATTATAATTTTAGACATTATTTAGCTAATTAAACTTATTTTCTAATAATTAAGCAAATTATTTTTTACATAAATTTATTTTGTTAGATTTTATTTCGCATCATTTGGATGGGCAATAACACGATCTATAAGACCATAATTTTTCGCTTCCTCAGCACTTAAGAAATAATCTCTGTCAGTATCTTTTTCAATTTTTTCAAATGATTGTCCTGTCATATCTGCCATGGAATTGTTTAACATATCTTTGATTCGTAAAATTTCTTTTGCTTCAATTTCAATATCGCTTGCTTGCCTCTGTGAGGTACCTCCTAAAGGTTGATGAATCATTATTCTGCTATGAGGAAGAGCAACACGTTTACCTTTAGTTCCTGCCGCCAATAAAAATGCACCCATCGAGGCAGCTAAACCTACGCAAATCGTAACAACATCACTTTTAACATATTTAATAGTGTCATAAATAGCTAAACCAGCAGTTACAGAGCCTCCTGGACTATTTATGTAAAGATATATTGGCTTTGAATTATCATCAGAGTCGAGATATAGCATCTGAGCCACAAGACTATTTGCAATCCCATCATTTACTTCTTGTCCGAGAAATAAAATTCTTTCAACACCTAGTCTTGTATAAATGTCAACCCATCTTTCATATTGACTTCCAGGAAGTCTATAAGGCACGCTTGGAGTTCCTATTGGCATGATAAAAATTAGTTAAATGTTTGTTGGTAAATCTTTTTGACTTGTGAGTACTCTATCAATCACACCATATTCCATTGCTTGATGTGGATTAAGATAACTCATTCGGTCAGAATCTTTTGAAAGTTCATCTAAGGTCTTACCTGTATTCTTTGATAGAATTTCAAGCATAGATTTTTTATTTTTTAAGACCTCTTCTGCTCTTATTTGAATATCTGTAGCTTGACCTCTTGCACCACTTATTGGTTGATGTAAAACAATTGATGCATGGGGGAGGGCGGCTCGCTGACCTTTCGTTCCAGAAGAAAGAATTACTGCTGCAGTTCCCATAGCTTGCCCTATACAAATAGTATGAACGGGCGGTTTGATGTAGCTAATAGTATCGCAAATTGCGAAAGCTTCAGTTTCAAATCCAACAGCATCGCCAGTATACCAACTAGTTCCTGTTGAATTTATATAAAAGAAAATAGGCTTATCTGGATTGTCAAATTCAAGATATAAAAGTTGAGCAATAATTAGTTCAGTGACATCCATACCTAATTGACGCTTAGCATCATCATCAGAAAATAATGGCAATCCAAGATATACAATTCTTTCCTTTAGCAATAAGGAGGGAAGGTCTGGAGGTGGTGTTCTCATTACGGTATTATCACCGTAATAAGGAGCGGAAACCGTCATATTTATTAAATTAGTTTTCTTATTTGATTGTAGCTAGTGTTAGCCATCAGTCGCTTCAGATTTAGAAGATTTGTTTGACTCTGGATTATTTAAAAGTTTACCAAATGCCATCCGACCTGTCGGGGTCTGCAATGCTCCAGTAATTACAATATTTAATCTGCTACCTACGAATTGTTTCGCTTCCTCAACAACAATCATTGTTCCATCATCCAAATATCCAATCCCTTGCATTTTCTCTTTTCCTTCTCTGACAATTTTTAAATTAAGTGATTCTCCCGGTTGTACTTCAGGTCTCAATGCAATTACCAAGTCACTTAAATTTAAAACTTTTAATTCTTTTACTTCCGCAATTTGGTAGAGATTATAGTCGACTGTAATTAATGTTCCAGCCATATCTTGTGTTATTTTGAGGAGTTTTTCATCGGTACCATCTCCTTCATATTTAGTAGGATTAATCACTAATCTTCTTCCATAAATTTCTCTTAATTCTTTTAATAATTTTAGTCCTCTTCTTCCCTTTGATCTTTTTTCATTACTGCTGGAATCAGCCAATGTTTGTAATTCATCTATGACACTTTGAGCTACAATTACTTGACCTTCAAGTAATCCACAACTTAATAAACCATTGATTCTTCCATCAATGATTACACTCGTATCAAGTATTTTAGGACTTGCAGCAGGCAAAATCCCCTCATTAACCAAGTATGCATCTGTATTGTTTGGGTTGAATAACCTTAATAATGTTCTCCCATGGGTGTCAGCTAATTTATAACCAAGAACACCAAAAAAGATATTACTTAAAATTGCCGCTAATGGCTTAGCGAAAAATACTTCTCTTGGAAATGGTATTAATAATATTGGTGCTAAAAGTAAATTAGCTACAAGTAGTCCTAGTATAAGTCCTACAGCTCTACTAATTAGTAAATCTGTGGGCATTGTTCGTATTTGATCAAGAAATGTTTTTCTTAGTTGCAAAAAAACAAACCCTGCAGCTAATCCGACAAAGGAACCAATTATTGATAAAACTATCCTAAAACCTTCAATATTTGAAACTTGTTTTAAGTTTTCAACAGGTAATAAATCAACCCCAAGCCAACCTGAGGCACCTCCAGACAATATAAATAAAATAATTACTAAAATATCTGACATAAACCTAATCTACTAGGCTTTATTAATTGAGTAAATAAAGATTTTATTTTTAGAAAGCTTTATTGTGATCTCCTCAATATTTTTTTCACTAATTAGAGATGTTTAAACCACCTAGAAGCGCTTATATTCATATTCCTTTTTGTCATAGAAGATGTTTCTATTGTGATTTTTCAATTGTTCCTATTGGAGATGAAGTTAAAAACACTACAGGAAATCGAAGTAAAGTAATAAGTGATTATTTATATTTCTTAAAAAAAGAAATATTGTCAATTAAACACAAATCTCCATTATCCACAATTTACATAGGCGGGGGAACTCCATCAATATTAGATCCCACTCAAATGGCCGAATTAATTTCAATTTTTAAAAGTCATTATGGAATTGATTATGGAGCAGAAATAACAATGGAAGTTGATCCAGCTAGTTTTGAAGAAAAAGATTTATATGGTTTTATAAATGCAGGCATAAATAGATTTAGCTTAGGAGCCCAAAGTTTTAACAACAAAGTTTTAAAAGAAGCAGGGAGAAGGCATACTTCTAAGGATGTAGAGGAGGCATGCGATTGGATGAGAAGTGCAAAAAAAGATAATTTTATTAAAAGCTGGAGTTTAGATTTAATCCAAAATCTCCCTAAAAGTACTCTATCAATATGGCAAAAAGATTTAGAAAAAACGATTAGTTTTTGCCCTCCTCATATCTCAATTTATGATTTAAATGTTGAAGAAGGTACTGTTTTTCAAAAATTACAAGATTTAGGAAGGTTACCATTACCTAATCAGGATGAATCTTTTGAGAACAGTAAATTAACAAGCAAAATTTTAAATAATTCTGGCTATTTAAGATATGAAATATCTAATTATTCTCTGCCCGGGCATCAATCAAGGCACAATAGAGTTTATTGGAAAGGATTGGGTTGGTGGAGTTTTGGTCAAGGTTCTACAAGCTCTCCTTGGGGGATAAGATTTTCAAGACCAAAAAATATAAAGGAATATCAAAAATGGGTAATTGATCAATGTGATAAGCAATTAGATGAATCTTTAATTGTGAAATCTAAAAGAAAATTAGATCTTGATGAAAAAATAATGTTAGGTTTAAGAACTAAAGAGGGAATTAATTTAAAAAATTTGTTTATTGAAGAAGGATGGGATGAGAAAAATTCAAAAAAATTCAAGTCAAAGTTATTAACAAGTTGGCAAAAATACAGAGATTGTGAGCTTTTATTAAATGAAGGAGATAGATTTTTTTTAAGTGATCCTAAAGGGATGGAATTAAGTAATCAAATAATTATTGATATGTTTAATTGGTGGGATCAAATTAACTAACCTCATCCTTAACCATTTTTCATAAATTAAAAACTTACCATATTGCTTTCATAGCAATTTGGGGAAATTAGAAGTAATCATCGTAAAATTCAAATTTTAAATTATAAGTTTAAACAAATTGCGAGTAAATTTAATTTTTTTGCAGAGTTTAGCTAACTAAAAAAATTGATATTACTAAATAAGGCTTATTTAAAGATAAGTAATTTTCCTTCATATCATAAAGATTCTGAAGTTTAAGATATAGAAGTAAAAATTTTACTAAAAGAAAATTCATAACTTTTGGGTAAAGAAAATCATATAAAACACTTAGTGATTGGGATACTTTTTAAATCTACTTAAATAATTAAATACCATGATTATTAATCTAGTTGATAATAATTTAGAAAAAAAAGTATTCCCCTTTACATCTATATAAAGGAAATATATTTAATTCATTTGACAAATGCATTGTAGATTCAAATCAAATACAAATTACAAACACTTATATTAATAAAATTAATAATCTGGTAAGTCAAAATGGAGTGAAATATTTTATAAATGGTATTCTTCATGACCCATGAAAAAGAGAAAAAACAAATTGTTCTTGTTTCAAGGAAATTTCGAAAGAATTAAACATTAAATTTATTGAATCGCCAAATGGATTTTTTATTAACCCATCAAATTATTAAATTTAACTTTTTTAATATTATTATTTCTTCTAAAACTTAAGAAATGAATGGGTTCTTTAGAAAAATCTATTCAAAGTTAAATATATATTCCTAATTAAGTTTTTTGTTCATTAATCCATTCTTTCAATTTTGTTGTAAATATTTTCTTTCCATTTATGAGAGGCTCACAAAATGGTGGTTGCCTATCATTTAACCCAAGTAAATCTGCTGTTACTCTTATTTGACCATCGCAATCTGAACCTGCTCCAATCCCAATAACAGGAATTTTTAAATTATTTCTAATTTCTTTAGCAAGAGAATCTGGAATATGTTCTAAAACCAAAGCAAAACAACCTATTCTTTCAAGGATCTCCGATTCCTTTTTAATCTTTTCCTGACTAATGAAATTATCACCTTGTTTTTTTAACCCTTGATTTAAAAAACTTTGAGGCGTTAATCCTAAATGACCCATGATAGGAATTCCCATTCTTATTAATCTTGATATGACTAATTGTATTTCTGGTTCAGCACCCTCAATTTTCACTGCTTTAGCAGTGGTTTCCTTTATTATTCGTCCAGCATAGTCAACTGCTTTATCTTCTCCACATTGGTAACTGAGAAATGGCATGTCACAAATAACTAAAGGTTCATTCTCTAAATTATTTTTAAAACCTCTACAAACAGCATTTGTATGATGAATCATATTTTCTATAGTTACGGGTAAAGTTGATTCATAACCAAGAGCAACCATTGCTAGTGAATCTCCAATTAATATAATGTCTGCACCAGCTTCCTCCGCTAATGATCCTGTAATTGAGTCCCATGCTGTTAAGGCGATTATTTTTTTTGACTCATTTTTAAATTTAACGAGTTCTTGAGGAAACATAATAATATTCTAACTTTTAAAATAATTATTGCTATCATTATAAATGACTCGGCCTTTCGCGGTTTTAACGCCTAAATCTGGTCAGGACTGGAAAGTAGCAGCCACGCAGGATGCTTTAAACAGGCGAGATAACCGAGTCATGACTTTATAGGCTAACTATCACTTCTTTTATTTTGCCTCAATCTTAGAAACTCAGGGATATTTGCACCTCCTTCTTTATTTTCATAATTGTTGTAAAAGGGACTGTTTGGTCCTCCGCTTATTCTTCTTCTGAAACTTTGATTGTTATCTGGAGCTGATGAATTAAATCCTGTAACAATTACAGTAACAGCAATCTCACTTTCCATAGATTCATCAATTACAGCACCTACAATGATATTTGCCTCGGGATCTAATACTTCATATATAAAATCAGATGCTGAAGTCATATCATCAAGTGTCATATCATGACCACCGGTAATATTAATTACACATCCTTTTGCACCCCTAATCTTATCAGACTCTAGTAATGGGCTATTAATAGCAGCTTGCGCTGCTTCTAAAGCTCTTGATCTTCCAGATCCTATACCAATTCCCATTAAGGATGATCCAGCCTCAGTCATTACAGATCTAATATCAGCAAAATCAACATTTACTAATCCTGGTTTAGTAATAATGTCGCTAATTCCTTTAACACCCATTCTTAATACATCATCTGCACTTCTAAAAGCTTCTTGTAGTGGAGCTCCTGATATTACATCTTTTAATTTGTCATTAGGAATGACAATTAGAGTATCAACATTTTCAGCTAATCTGGTTATTCCTTCTTCAGCTTGACGCATTCTTCTTTTCCCTTCAAAAGAGAAAGGCTTTGTAACTATACCAACTGTTAAAGCACCACTTTGTTTCGCAACCTCAGCAACAACAGGAGCCGCTCCAGTGCCTGTTCCCCCTCCCATTCCTGCTGCAATGAAAACTAAGTCAGCTCCTTCTAATGCTTGCTGCAATTCTTCTTTGGATTCTTCAGCAGCCTTTTGGCCAATGCTTGGATTACCTCCGGCTCCTAAGCCTCTGGTTAAATTCTGACCTAACTGAACGCGTTGCGTTGCCGAAGATTGCAGTAGGGCTTGAGCATCAGTGTTTAGAACTCTGAATGTAACACCATCAAGATCACTATTGATCATTCGGTTTACTGCATTACTTCCTCCTCCTCCAACACCAATTACTTCTATTTTGGCATTCTGACTTGGAAGAATTTCACTTGATTGATTTAAGTTTGGATTGTTTCCGAAGCTCATCGCTATTTCAAAACAAATTTTATTCCTTGGTGCATTATGAACTCACTCAGGTCATCTTTAGGGATTTGTTGAAGAAACTCCTAATGTTTATTTTTTACAAATATTTTCAATATCCATCAAAACCCTTTTAAACATTGACTTCGTCTGAAAATTAAATATATTATTTAATCTGAAATATTAGGGAATGAACACTTTTATTTTTGGATTAGCGGGGTCAGTTAGATCTAAACTTTTAATTTTTTTACTAATGTTTCGTTTCTTAATTTGTTCTTTTATGTCAAAAATTAAATTTAATTTATCCTCTATTTTTTGATTTTTAAATCCAAAATATATTTTTTGTAAAAACTTGTCTTCCAAAGTAATAAATCCCACTGAACTTATTTTTATAGCTTCAAGATCATCTGTTTCTTTATAAGTTTTTATTATTAATGAGATAAGCTTTCTATAGTCTTTCTTCCATCCAAATATCTTTATTGGAAAAGTCAAATTTTCATTCTCTGATAAATATTTCTCTTTGATAAAGAAACCATCTTTATCAACAAAACCTTTTATTTTTATCCCCTTCTCTTCTCTTTCTGCAAAAGCTACTGGTTTTCTTGCTTGAATATTAATTACTAATCCAAAAGGAAATATTTGTCTACTTATCGATATTTGTCTTAGAGAAGTATTTTGTTTTAATTCTTTTTCAATTAATTTCGTTTTTATAAAAATTAATTTCCTAGGCAATTTAAGTGAAGTGTTTTCAATAATGTCATTCACAGATATAAATTCTGCTCCATTAATATAAATATTTTTTAAATCTACTTTTTTGAATAAATGAAAAGTAGAAAAATTGGTAAAGATGAAGAATGTTCCAAACAAGATTAATTTTTTAATTTTGTTAGGTTGTTTATTTTTCACAAATCACAACGAGCTTTCTGCATTAGTTGATCCATCCATTCTCTAGCTCTATCTGCATCTGAAAATGGTACATCCATTTCTCTCCCACTCCCAACAAGTCTTAGTCTACATTTACCTTGTGATTCATCCGTAAGAGGAGCTTCTCCAGATGTAAGTGCCATAAGTTCAATCAACTCAAGCTTTTTAATAATGAAACTGTCTTTTTCTTTAAATTCGCCTGCTTCGAAAGCACTCCAAGTTAACTTGCCATCTTTAAGATAAGCAGCTCCTGAGCTATCTAATTTACAAAGTTCAGATCCCAGAGCCCAATTTCTGAATAGATTTTGTCTCCTTCTTTCTAACCATCCTAATGCAGTTAGGAGGAAGAAAATAAAAATTAATGGTAACCAAAGTAATCCATGAAGCATTTAGACAAAATTTTAAAGAGAATATTCTATTAGTTTAGCGACAAGTTCATCAATTTCTAAACCTGATGATTTCCAAAGTAATGGGAACATACTATTTTTTGTAAAACCTGGGATAGTATTTATCTCATTCAAGTAAATTTTATTGGTACCTTTTTCAAGAAAGAAGTCGACTCTGGCAAATATATTTATATTCAATGCCATGCAGCTTTGTATAGATAAAGTTTGAATCTTTTCTTTTAGATTAGGATCTAAATTTGCTGGTATGGTTATTTTATTATTTGTTTCGTATTTGGAATCGTAATCATACCACTCTGATATATAATCTACTTCACCAACCTCAGATGCAATAAGATTTCTTTTACCGATTATACCTACTTCTAATTCTTTTACATCTAAACCTTCTTCAACGATTATTCTGTGATCAATTGACCACGCTGTTCGTAAAGCACCTAAAATATCAGATTGATTTGTTACTTTTGATATCCCTATTGATGAACCAGAATTAGCTGGTTTAACAAATAGAGGGAAATTTAGCTTTTGTATAATTTGATCGCAAACTAATTTTAAATTATTAAAATCATCTAAATTTTTATCTTGGATTGTGAAAAATTTTACTTGAGGAATTTTTAAATGAGAAAAAATTAATTTCATTATAATTTTATCCATACCTATTGCTGATCCTAAGATACCTGAACCAACAAATGGTTTTTGAGTAAATTTTAATAGACCTTGTATTGAGCCATCTTCTCCATTAGCTCCATGAATAATTGGGAACCAAATATCAATGTCTTTACAATCTATGTTTTCAAAGATTTTTATATTTTCAAATAGAGAGTTTGCTATGAAATTATCAATATCTTTTGAGTGTTCTAAAATCAATAGAGAATCGTTGCTATCAAACCATTTTCCGTTTCTATTGATGTAGAAAACTTTTGTAGAAAACTTTTTTTTATTTATATCTGAATTTAATGCAGTAAATATTGATTTAGCCGATTCGATCGAAATGACGTGTTCATTTGATTGACCGCCAAAAATGATGCCTACACATTTTCTGCTGACTTCATTCATATAACATTTTTCTATCTATCCAACATTATGCCTGATAAAGAAAAAGATCTTACTTCGCTAATATTTACATTTATTTCTTTCCCAATGAAGTCTAAATGTTTTTTTTCGGGTGGTATTTCAACAAATGTTAATCGATTTGTTCTAGTTCTACCCATTAATTGTGATAGATTCTTCGGATTATATCCCTCTATTAGAATATTTTCATTTTTATATAAATATCTTTGATTTCTTTTTCTTGAATTTAACTCTACTGTTTCATTTAATTCTTTTAATCTTTCTTTTTTAATGTTTTCTGGAATTTGGTTTGTCCATTTAGCAGCAGGAGTATTTGGTCTAGGAGAATAAGCAGCAGTATTGACCAAATCAAATCCAATATCATTAATTAACTTCAGAGTATCTTTAAATTGATTGTCTGTCTCTCCAGGGAAGGCGACTATCGCATCTGCAGTTATTGAGGCATGAGGCATTAATGAACGAATATTGTCTATTATTTTTTTATATTTATCGACTGTATACCCTCTAGACATTAATCGTAGGATCTCATTATTTCCGCTTTGAAAAGGGATATGAAAATGTTCGCATACCTTTTCTAATTCAAAACACGTTTGAATAAGTTTTTTAGAAAAATATCTTGGATGACTTGTAGCAAACCTTATCCTTTTTATTCCATTTATATCATGAATATATTCAAGAAGATTACTTAGAGATGTAGTATCACTACCCTCTATAAATCTACTTGAGAGATCTCTTCCGTACGCATCAATATTTTGTCCAAGGAGTGTAATTTCTTTATAATTTTCTTGCGCCAAAGATTTAATCTCATCTTTAATAGCTAATGGAAGTCTTGATTGTTCTTTCCCTCTAACAGAGGGAACAACGCAATATGAACATCTTTCATTGCATCCATAGATAATGTTAACCCATGCACAAATGCCACTTTCTCTTCTCGCATTTGTAATGTCTTCAGATATATATACATCTTCAGTTGCGACAACCTGATTTCCTGAATCTACTCTCTCAAGCAAATTCTCTAAATTATTAACATGTTGAGGTCCCATAACTAGATCTAGTTCTGGAACCTTTCTTAGTAAAGAAGCACCCTCTTGTTGAGCGAGGCATCCAGCTATAACTAATTTTAATTCTGGAATTTTATGTTTTCTTTTTGCTTGTCTTCCAAGGTAGCTATAAACTTTTTGTTCAGCACTATCTCTGATCGTGCATGTGTTATAGAGAACTAAATCAGCTTCAAATTCATCTTCAGCTTTTACGTATCCTAGATTTTCAAGTATACCAGCCATCCTTTCGGAATCAGCTTTATTCATTTGACAACCAAATGTAGTTATCCAATACGAGTTAGAGATAAATTTTGAATTTTGTGATTTAAATTCGTTTCGAGATTTTGTCTTTAACACTTTACTTATAAGAATTAAAACTATCTTTATAAACCAAAAATACACATTATATTATTTTGCGGCAATAATTTTGAGGGCGAGCGAGGGGATTCGAACCCCCGAATAGCGGCGCCACAAGCCGCTGCCTTAACCACTTGGCGACGCCCGCCTCGTACTATGAATCTAACAACTCATGTGCATAATTTCATAATTTTTTTTGTTTTATAAAAGAATTTGAATTAATTTATTAAGAAATTTAGTTATTTTTATGTTTAAACTAGATTAACTTTGAAAAAATTTTGGATAATTCAGATAAATTAAAAGTTTTAATACCACGAAACCTAGTAGAGTTAGATGAAGAAACTAATATTCATGTAAATAATGAGGGATTGTCCACTGTTGAAATTTCATGGGATAAAGGATTCGTTTCAAATATTAAATTAATAAAAGAAGAGAAGAATTTAATAAACAAAGTTTTGTTCCCTAGGTTTGTAGAGTCTCATGCACATTTTGACAAGTCTTTTTCTTGGATGAATTATCCGAATCTACAGTCAACTTATGAAAATGCTTTGTCTGTTAATTTAGAAGAACATGTTACGAGGTCTGCTAATACAGTTTTACAAAGGGCTGAAAAGTCTTTAAATCTTGCAATTAGAAATGGTTATAGAGCAATCAGGACTCATATTGATACTTATAATTTTCAAGATCAAGAAATTTGGTCCAAGCTTTTTCATTTGCAAAAAAAATACTCTGCGTTTTTAAGCTTGCAATTTGTATCCTTAGCTCAGATTGATTTTTGGGGAACTAATGAGGGAGATTTATTTGCAAAAAACTTTAAATTGAATAATGGAATATTAGGAGGAGTATTAGTTCCACCATTTGATAGACCAAGAATTAGAAAAAATCTTTCAGATATGCTTTTACTTGCAGAAAAATATAAACTAGAAATAGATTTGCATATTGATGAATCTTCTGTTGAACCAGGTTCTGGAATAAAAATACTACTACATACTATTGAAAAATTGAATTCTAATGTCAAGGTTACTTGTAGTCATTCAAGTAGTTTATTACTGCTAAAAGACAATGAGCTAACTAAGTTAGCTGATAGAATGTTAAAAAGAAATATTAAAGTAATTGCTTTACCTTTAACGAACTTCTGGTTATTAAATAGGCAAGAAAAAAATACAATATCAAGACCTGTAGCACCTATTAAACAATTACAAAAAGCATTTATTGATGTATCTATTGGAAGTGATAATGTTCAGGATCCATGGTATCCATTCGGAAATTTTGATCCTTTTTATCTAATGTCTCATGCCATGCCAATGTTGCAGTTAAATCCTTGGGACAGATTATCACTCTCTGCGATCTTTAATTCTCCAAGTAGATTACTAAATTTAAATTGGGATGGGATTGTCAAAAAAGGATGTCCAGCAGATTTTGTTATCGTTGAAGGTAATTGTTGGGGGGATATTTTTTCAGGAAATATTAAAAGAAAAATAATAATAAAAGGCAATTGTTATAAAAAATGATTTATCTTTAATAAATAAAGGATTTCATAATGAATAATAAAATTGAAAATTTAAAAAGTTATCTCAATAATATTCCAAATTTAGAAGTTATAGATAATGATTCTGACGTAAAAAGGCTATCTAGAGATTTTTATAATTATTCTCCTGTTCTACAAAAAAAATTAGATAGTTGCCTAGCAGATATTGTTGTTAGGCCTAAAAATATTGAGTCTCTATTAGCTGTTTCAAAGATATCTTGGGATTTATCAATTCCTTTAACTATAAGAGGTGGAGGTACTGGAAACTATGGTCAAGCTGTTCCTCTCGCAAAAGGTATTGTTTTGCAAATGAATTATTTCAATAAGTTAGAAACGTATTATCCAGATACTGGATTTGTGAAAGTTCAATCTGGTTGTCTTATGGGAGATTTAAATAGAGAACTAGGGAAATATGGTCGAGAATTAAGATTATTTCCAAGTACATTAAAAACTGCCTCAATTGGAGGATTTATTGCTGGCGGATCAGGTGGAATTGGATCTATCAAATGGGGATTCTTAAGAGATCCTGGAAACTTAATAGGATTAGAAGCAGTTAATGTAGATTTAAATCCTAAAGTATTTAAATTAAATGCTGAAGAATCAGAACCTTTAAATCATGCTTATGGAACAAATGGGATTATAACTTCATTAATAATATCTACAGATATTAAACAAGATTGGTATTCAATAGTTATAGACTGTGAAGACTTTCAGAATGCCATAAATATAATTAAGCTTTGTACATCTGCGGCTATTGAACTAAAGCTTGGTGCAATATTAGAAGATGAAATTGTTGATAAAATGCCTTCTTGGTTTAATAGGAAAAAGTCATGTCATAAATTGTTAATTCAATCAAATTTAGGAGGACTTAAAACTATTGAAATGATTTGCAAGAAAAATAAGTTAAATGTAGAAAATCTTGGAAAAGAGGGTGAATTAGATCATGAAATTTCAGATCTAGTGTGGAACCATACCACCCTCCAAATGAGAGCGAAAGATAAAAATTGGACTTACTTACAAATGCTTTTACCTTTAAATGAGGAATTTAATCTTATTAAATCATTGAGAGATAAATATGGTAATGAACTTCTTTGGCACTTAGAGGCTGTTTCTCAACAGGGAATACCAAGATTGGCAGCTTTACCACTTTTAAAATGGAAAGATGAAAAACAATTAAATAAAATTATGGAGGATTGCAGAAGTCTAGGAGCAATAATGTTTAATCCGCATGTTTTAACTGTTGAAGGAGGAGGGCTTGGTGTTACAGATGCAGATCAAGTTAAAGCTAAACATAATTATGATCCTAAAGGATTATTAAATCCAGGGAAATTAGAAGGTTGGGCAGAGAAAGAGAAATTTATTCTTTAGTTTTTGAATATTTTATAAATTCAGAAACTAAAAATATAGAACCAGTTAATACGGGCATACATCTTGGCCATTCTTCAAGTTTTTTTAGATAATTAAAAGCTTCTTTAAAGTTACTAAGTTCAATAAAATTATCTAATTTGCGATCAGTATTCTTTGAAATATCATTCAAAGACCAACTCTCTTGATTGGGTACAGGCACCAGCAAGACTTTATCAATAGATTTAATTAAATTTTTTATTATCGAAATAATATCTTTTTGTTTCTGAACTCCAATTATCCAATACACTCCATTCTCTTGATTCAGCCAATTTTCTCTCTCAAATGAAAGAACTTTTGCAGCAGACGAATTATGCGCAGAATCGACAAGGATTTTTTTGTTATCAAAATCAATAATTTCTAATCTCCCTGGCCATTTAGTCATAGCAAGACCTTTTTTAATAGCATCCTGATTTATGGCCCATCCTTTTTCAATGAGTAATTGAGCAACTTTAAAAGCAACTGCGGCATTTTGCTTTTGAAAATTTCCTTTGAGACCTAACTCCCAGTTTTCGTTAAGTGGTTCGACCCAGTAAATGCGAGCTCCAATTTCTTTTACCTTATCATTGATAATATTTCGTGCGATTTTATTCTGTTCGCAGCTCACTACAAGAGATCCTTTTTCAATTGCAGCTGCTTTTTCTTTTGTTATTTTCTCCAATGAATCTCCTAAATACTCAGTATGATCAATCCCTATATTCCCAAAAGCAATTATTGGTCTTAATTTATGCGCTGTAGTGGCATCTAACCTCCCTCCTAAACCAGCTTCTAAAATCAATAAATTAACATTATTAAGTTCAAAAAATTTTAATCCGCAACAAATTATTAATTCAAACGGTGTAAGTTTGAATTCGAAAAGTTTTGTTTGAATATCACTAATCAATGTATCAAACTTTTTGGTGCTTATTTTTACTTGATTCACTCTAATCCGCTCAGAGACTTCAAAAAGATGGGGT
>CACNSV010000016.1 GCA_902623195.1 uncultured Prochlorococcus sp.
ATTTCACTACATAGATCTTGCTTTGAAAATTTGGCAGCCTCTAATAAATCTTGAAGATTTATAGATGAATCTTTAACTTCATTAAAAATTTCATTAGCGATAAAAATTATTCTTTTAACTTTTTCAGAAATACTTCCTAAACCTTTTAAATAACTTATTGAAGAAATTTTTTTATTCCTCTCATGACAAGTGAGATTTAAATCTGTTTCGATAAAAAATTTAGCATCTGCAAATCTTGCCTTAAGAACATTTTCATTTCCTTTTTTAATTGATTTATTAGCTTCCTTTAGTCCATTAGATATTAAGAAAAATTTGGTGCTTAATGTTTCTTTAGAATCTAAATCTAATATATTGAACTTTTTATTTGTCTTAAATAAAGGTATATATCTTTGATGATTTTTCATAACTGTGCATAAAACTTCCGTGGGTAAAGATAAATATTTAGTATTAAAATTACCAACTAATAAATCTGGAGACTCTACCAAGTCAGTAATCTCATTTAATAATTGATCTGATAAATCGGGATACAGTTTTAAGTCATGAGAAGAAGTATTTATTAAATCATTAATAATATTTTTCCTTTTAGTCCTATCAGCTATTACTCCGGAAGTTTCTAATAAATCTAAATAATTATCAGGATGGTCTATTAAAACGTCGTTATTTATCAACCTATGCCCTCTAGAAAAATTATCAAAGATTATTTGTGGTTCTATATCATCAAGATGAAACTGTAATATTTCCTCATTGTATAAAGAAATAATCCATCTAATAGGTCGTGAAAATTTAAAATTTCCATAACTCCATTTCATGAATCTTGATCCTTGTAAAGCTTTTATTACCTTTGGAATAATTAAAGATAATAAATATTTTGTAGATTTACCTTTATCAATTTTTTTTCCAAAGACAAAATCCACATTTTTTATCTTTTTTATAAATAGATCCTTAACATCGATATCTAAACTTTTTGCAAACCCAGTTGCTGAACTAGTTGGTACACCATTCAAGAATGCAGAATTTGCCTTAGGCCCTTTGCGAATCTCAATTTTATCTTTACATAAATCATCTAAACCTGAAATTAAGAGAAAAATCCTTCTAGGGGTCGAAGAACAAAAAATTTCATTATTCTTAATAAAATTTTTATCTAGTTCAAACTCAAGCAGAGATCTTAATTGATTCACTACGGAATCAGCAAATTTAGCAGGCAACTCTTCAGTTCCTATCTCTAGTAAATATTTAGACAAAAAAAAATTTAACTATTACAACTATAATTTACTACCAGTTAAATAAGCTTTTAGCTAATGTATAAAAAGAGATACTTTTTAGTCATCAAGTGGTCAAGGTCGAAAAAGTAAAAAAGAAGAAAAAAGAAGTCAAAAAAGAGACTGTATGTCTGGCTAATGGATTAGAAGTATCAAAATTTGAAGAATTCAAGAAAGGAAGTCAATTCTTAAAAGAGCCTCTTGCAAGTGAATTGAGGAATGAAAGCGACCACTTTACAAATGATGCCGTTCAACTTTTAAAATTCCATGGAAGCTATCAACAAGATGATAGGGAGAATAGAAAACCAGGAATAAAAGATTGGCAAATGATGTTGAGATTAAGGAGTCCAGGAGGAGAAATACCAGGTAAATTATATTGCTGCTTAGATGATTTATCTAATCAACTTGGCAATGGAACTCTTAGAGCAACAACAAGACAAGCTTTTCAGATGCATGGTATTAGAAAAGAAAACCTTAAGAAAGTTATAAAAACCATAATTGATAGTATGGGATCAACTTTAGCAGCTTGTGGGGATATAAATAGAAATGTAATGGCACCAGCAGCCCCATTTGAAACTCCAGAATATAAGATTGCAAGAGATTTAGCTATCAAAGTTGCAGACCTTTTAACACCAGTTGCAGCGCAAGGCACCTTCTTGGAACTTTGGGCGGATGGAGATCTTGCATATAGAATTAAGCCTGACGAGGAAATTGAATCAAATAGAAAACTCCAATTCAATGAGAATGTATTTAGTGGAGTTAAGAATGAACCTTTATACGGTGCAACTTATTTACCAAGAAAGTTTAAATGTGCGGTCACCGTTCCTGGTGATAACTCTGTTGATCTTTTAACCAACGATATTGGAATTGTAGCTTTTACAAATAAAAATGGACTTTTAGAAGGTTGTAATTTTTATATTGGCGGAGGAATGGGAAGAACCCATAATAACGAAGAAACTTTTGCCAGAGTTGCCGACCCTTTGGGATATGTAGAAGAAAAGGATATTTTTGAATTAATACAAAGTATTGTTGCTATACAGAGAGATTACGGGGATAGGAAATCAAGAAAAAATGCCCGCATGAAATATCTTCTTCACGAAAAGGGGATAAATTGGTTCAAAGATATCCTTATCACAAAGTATTATCGAAAGCCAATTAAATCATTAAGAGAAGAACCAGTTAATAAATTAATTGACTATTTGGGGTGGCAAAAACAAAATAATAAAAAATGGTTTGTTGGTTTACCATTACTATCTGGAAGACTTACAGGAGAAAAAAAATTAATTATCAGAAAACTAGTTGAGAAATATAACTTAGATTTAAGACTTACTCCAAATCAAGATGTACTAATTTGCAATATTTTAAACAAAAATAAAAATGAAATAGAAATAGAACTGAGGGATATAGGTTACGGAAATCTTAATGATATAAATGAAATTCAAAGGCATGCATTAGCTTGCCCTGCACTACCTCTTTGTGGATTAGCGATGACAGAAGCCGAGAGGATATTACCAGATATTTTAGAAAGGATTGATATTCTACTTAAGAGTTTAAATATTGAAAAAACAATATTATTTAGAATTACAGGATGTCCTAATGGCTGCTCGAGACCTTATATGGCTGAACTTGCACTTGTTGGTAGTGGTTTAAATAAGTATCAATTATGGTTAGGTGGTAGTAAAAATCTTCAAAGGTTAGCTAAACCTTACTTGCAAAGAATGCCTTTAGAAGACATGGAAAGTACATTAACTCCATTACTTCTCGAATGGAGTAAGTATTCTTTAGATTTAGATTTTGGTGATTTTGTTGATAAAAATGAAGACTCTTTTATTTTAGATTTATTAAATAACTAATCTTCAACAACTTTTCCATATATTGCTTTTTTGTTATGGTTAGTCCAAGCCCACAATTGATCACCATAACTAAAGTGCCACCATTCGTTTGGATGTTGCACAAATTCAGACTTTAACATTACTCTTTTTAGCAAATTCCTTCTTTCATCCCATATTTTTGATTCTTTAGATTTACAATCTTTATAAAATTCTGGATAAGCGCTTATATCCATACTATCTATCTCGCAACCCATATCAATTAATTTTCCAGAATCATCCGCTATTGCTAAATCTATGGCTCCTCCTGTTGAGTGTGGAGGGGGACTTTTATCGTCAAAACTTGGATAAGCCCAAAATTTCTCAACTTCTTTAATTATTTCAGGATATGAATGCATCTCATTAGATTGAATTTTTAACCTTCTTTTCTTACACTCTTTTTCGAAAGCTAAATAAAACATATATGATTGAACTTCTATTGGACGCCAACTGTCATAAAGGATAAGTGAATAATTATTTTGAATAGTTTTTAAATAATTATTAGCACTTAATAAACGTGAAACAACTCCTTCACGAAGAGACCAAATTCTTCTTTTAGTTTTATACGGTGCACCTAAAGCTAAATATGGATGAGGTTCTATAAAGTCAATTTCATTAGGAATTGAAATTAGTTTTTCATTGTTATCAACTATAGTGATTTGATTCCAGGGTTTCAATATATAGAAATTACATTTAACTATAATATTTACATAAATAAAATTTAATTCAAGAATATTATTAATTTAAAAATTCATGAATAAATTTGTTGTCAGACTTTTCAAAAAGTAACTTCTTCAGATTTTGATTATTTTCTAAAGTAGGGTCATCTTTTAAAAGATTAATAGCTTCATTTCTTGCCATGTCAATTAATAATTTATTCTGAGGTAGATTTTCTAGAACAAAATCAGGTAGTCCAGATTGCTTATAACCAAGAATTTGTCCTGGACCTCTAAGCTCTAAGTCTTTTTCTGCAACGTAAAAACCATTATTAGAATTTTGTAATACATTTAGCCTTTTATTGGTAAGCACATTATTATCACTGGTAATTAAGTAACAAAAAGATTGATAAGAGTCTCTACCTACCCTGCCTCTTAATTGATGAAGCTGAGATAAACCAAACCTTTCAGAATTATAAATTACCATTATTGAAGCATTAGGAACATCAATACCAACTTCTATAACAGTCGTAGAAACTAAAATATTTATTTTATTTTCTGAGAATAGTCTTAAAATCCTATTTTTATCATTTGAGTTTAATTTCCCATGAAGAAGTCCGACATTAAATTTTTTAAAAACATCCTCAGAAAGTTGTTCGTAAATATTAATTGCAGAGTTTAAATTTAATTTTTCAGATTCTTCTATAAGTGGAAGTATGACATACGCTTGCTTTCCTTTTTCAATTTCTTTTTCGATAATCTTAAAAAGTTCAAATAAATTATTCTCACTAACTATTTTTGTGACAACAGGTAATCTACCTGGTGGTAATTCAGTGATTTGACTAAAATCCAAATCACCATAAATTGATAGTGCTAATGTCCTGGGAATAGGAGTTGCAGTCATGGAGAGTAAATGTGCGTTTTCACCTTTTTTTAATAATCTATTCCTTTGACTAACACCAAACCTGTGTTGTTCATCAATTATTACTAGACCAAGAGCATTAAAAATAACTTTTTCTTCAAATAATGCATGAGTACCAACTAAAACATTAACTTGACCATTTTCTAAATCTTTCCTAATTTGCTTTCTCTTTTTTTCAGACGTATTTCCTGTTAATAATTCAACAGAAATAAAAAGGGAATTAGTTAACTTTACAAGATTTTTATAGTGTTGTTCAGCCAATACCTCTGTTGGGACCATAAATGCGCATTGGAAACCTTTTTCTATAACCATTAATAGAGAAGAGATGGCAATAATTGTTTTTCCACTACCAACATCGCCTTGAAGTAGACGGGACATTGGATTGATACCATTTAGATCTAATTTAATTTCTTCTAGAACTTTATTTTGAGAATTTGTAAGTTTAAAGGGTAATTTTTCCAAAAAACTATCTAAGAGCATCTTATTAGTAGAATTATTTGATTTAAAAGTCTTTTTATTTCTTTTTATTCTCTTCAAAAGAAAATTTAATTGTAATAACAATAATTCATCAAAAACTAAACGTTTTTTTGAAAGTTGAAGATATTCTTGGCTTACTGGCAAATGAATATTATCTAAAGATTCACTAATAGATAACAAAGACAAAGCAGTAAGTTGCTTATTATTTAAAATATCAGGGAAACTTTTTGTGCAAAAAAGTACTTTTTTGATAATCTTAATGAAGCTTCCATTAGATAGAGAATCTGTCAACGAATATATTGGTAAAATTTTTCCTGTAAAATTAATATTCTCGTTATTATTTAAAATTTCAATCTGAGGATCAACAAATGCCCTTCCATATTCAGTCATTTTTACTTTACCTGAAATAGCAACTTTAGTTCCAAGCTTATACTTTTCTTTTAGACTAGAAAAAAATGCAAATGATCTAAATCTTTTACCTAGAAAAAATTTAGTAATTTTAATTGAAGAAGTTTCATCAAAAACAATTAAGTTCATAATAGATAAATTGTTATTCTTTTTACTCTTATACATATAAAATCTTTTAATATTTGCAGTACATGTATATAAATTATCAGCCTTTAAATTTCTTATTTTTTCCTTATTTGTATAATCTAAATAAGTTCTGGGGAAATATTTAATTAAGTCCTTAATATAAAAGATTCCTAATTTGTTTAAAATTTCTTTGTTTATCTTCCCAATACCATTAATTTCCGAAATATCTGATTTAAGTGAAAGTTTACTATTTCGTAAGTCATTGTTATAAGAAGAAAAATTATTATTTTTATCCAAATCTACAGATTTACTTAACTTCAAAAGAAGTTTTCTTGTATCTATAACAAGTCTTTTACGTTCATTAATATCGAGTTTACGATAAAAATTATATTTTTCTGAAAAGACTTTAAATGAAAGCTTATACTCATTACTTAGTCCTAAATGATTTAAATTACTAAGACTTTCATCTAGAAATTCATCGAAATATTTTTGCTTACCTAAAATATTTGTATATCCAAATTCCGTCTCTAGTGTTAAAGCACGTTGTAAAGGTCTGACCCAATTTTTAATATTTTCTGAATAAATACTTCCTTGATTCAATTTAGGATAATTAAGTTAGATATTATTTATAGTAAGTTTAATATTAGAATTTATCTTAAGTTTATTACACCAATAATTTTCTTTTTTTATTAATAAATAAATATTGGATTTTATTTCTAATAATTTATTTTTTAAAATATTTAAATTTATATTTATAAATTCTAATTCAGCGCTAGTAATATTAATTAAATTTATTTTTGAGAATTTATTTTCACTAAAGATTTCATCAGAATTAATATATTGATTTAAGGATGGATCAAAAGACAATAAGAAAGGAGATGGGGTCCTAAATAATGTATGATTCTCAAAAACATGCAAAAGAAGATCATTATTTACAAATTTCTTTAAAATATTTTTTTTAAAAAGTTCATTATTAAGTTCAATCGAAAGATCCTGCAGATATAAATTCAGAGAAGATTCAAGCGTATCTATCCATAAAAGAATATCTTTAAATTCAAAAGGAATAAAATAATTACTATCTTTAATTTGATGAATATTTATATTAAATTTATCTTCATCACAATCTTTCAATAAGATTGTTGAATTTAAATACTCTAACTTATCATCTTTTTTGTGATCATCAAAATATTTATTTTCAGATAAAAAATTATCTATATTAATATTTTTAAAATCATCTTCATCAATTAAATTATAATAAAAATTGCAGTAATTAATTGAGTTATTTGCATGAATACTTTCAAAATTATTTGTAGCAAAAACTTCTTCTTTTAAATTATAATTACTATTAAACTCTTCATTATTTTTATTTTGACAATCGATTTTATATTCTTTCTTTATTGATAATTGTTCAATAGTTAAGAACGGCAATATTTTACTTACTATATCTTTCAAATCGCTTTTTAAAAAAATTCTAATTTCTTGATCTTTTTCTCTCAGACTATTATTAGTAACATCTAAAAGATCTTTAATAGCTTCTTCTAAATAATTTTGCAATTTACATCTAATAATTCTCAGATATGAATCGTAAAGGCTATAAATTTCTTTTTTTATTTTCGATTTTCTATAATCAATAAGAATCAATTGATTGTTTGCTTTATTAAGATTTTTTTCTAATAAGTATCTCTTCAATATTTTAAATGGATTTCATTGACTCAACTTCTTCTGCAAATCCTATCTCTTTAACTTCTATTCCTTCACCAAGAGTATATCTAGTGAAACGCCTAACTTTAATATTTTCTCCAATTTTCCCTGCAGTTTGTTTAACCAGTTGTTCAACCGTAAGTGCACTATCTTTTATGTAAGGTTGATCTAACAAAACTAATTCTTTTAATCGTTTCGCAATCCTTCCTTCAACAATTTTTTCTCTAATTTGCTCTGGTTTGTTAGCCAAATCATCTCTACCCATTTCAATAAGTTTTTCTTTTTCAACTACATCTTGTGGAACATCATCAACTGAAACGTACTCAACGTTTGGACAAGCTGCTACTTGCATCGATATATCTTTTAATAGAGACTGAAAAATTTCACCACGAGCAACAAAGTCAGTTTCGCAATTAAGTTCTAATAAGACTCCTACACGAGATCCAGTATGAATATAACTACCTATAGCACCTTCAGCTGCAACCCTGCCAGATTTCTTTTCAGCACTTGCTATACCTTTTTTTCTAAGCCATTCAATTGCTCTGTCTAAGTTGCCGTTAGTTTCTTTAAGAGCTTTTTTACAATCCATCATGCCTGCTCCTGTTTTATCTCGGAGATCTTTAACTAATTTTGCTGTGATGTTTGACATTTTTTGATTTTGTTTAATTATGTTTAAGTTTAAGTTTAAGTAAATCTATTAATTAACTTTTTCTTTGGTCGTTAGAACCTTTTCTGCCTTCGTTAATTGCATCGGCAAGCCTTCCTAAAACCAATTGGACTGAACGAACAGCATCATCATTACAGGGGATAGGAACCTCACATAAATCTGGATCACAATTTGTATCTAACATTGAGACAAGAGAAATATCAAGCTTTCTCGCTTCAAGGACAGCATTCGACTCTCTTCTTTGATCTACTAATACAACAACGTCAGGTAATCTTCTCATATTTTTTAAACCACCTAAATATTTTTGTAATCTCTCTAATTCTCTCCTTAAAACTGCTGCCTCTTTTTTAGGTCGCATAGCAATCGCACCACTAGATTCCATTCTTTCTAGATCTTTTAATCTTTCAATGCGAGCTTTCATAGTTGTCCAGTTAGTTAACATACCTCCCAACCAACGCTGATTAACGTAGGCCGCTCCACACCTAGAAGCTTCTTGTGCAACAACTTCAGAAGCTTGCTTCTTGGTACCAACGAATAAAAACCTTTTGCCACTTTTAGCAGCACTTCTTGTCCATTTATAGGCATTATTCATGCATAAGGCAGTTTTTACAAGGTCTATGATATGTACACCATTTCTTGCACAGTAGATGTATTTAGACATCTTTGGATTCCATCTTCTGGTTTGATGCCCAAAATGAGCACCTGCTTCCATCATTTCGGAAAGTGTTACAACAGCCATTTTTTTTAGGTTTCGGGTTAGCCTCCATCTGACGGGTATTAAAAAAATAACCCGAAACTGTCAGATGTGCGGTTTTAATTTTTAAAATTATAGCAACTAAAGTTATAATTTAAAAATTTTATTTATTAACTGATTTATAAAGTTCTTTTACATAGATTAAATTCAATGGGATTTTTAATAGTTCTAGAGCAAAAGAATTCTTTCCTTTTTTTACCAAGTACTTTAAAAGAGGAGTAATTGTTCTTACATTAATTATTCCGCCCAAACATACTAAATGCCATATAAATCTATGCAAAAAAGTATATTGAATAATAAAACGAACTCTTAAATTTCTATGTTTTTCTAAAAAAAGTAAAGCCATCTTAGCTCTCTCAGATTCTTTTTTTACTAATGAACTAATTTGCTCGCATTGAAAAGGAGGATGCCAATGAAAGCCTTTTGCCTCAGGACATTTTATTATTTTAGTACCAAGCTGTTTTAATCTTTCTCCAAGTTCAAGATCTTCCCAACCATATAAGCTAAAGGAGCTATCAAATAAGCCTACTTTTAATAGTAAATCTCGTGATATTGCTACATTCCCTGTTGCAAAGTAGGCAAAAGAAATATCAGTAATTTTATGATTTTCTTTTTCTGGATTTTCAAAATTTGAAGTATTTATAACTGATCCGTATGTAAAGCAATTTTTATTAAATTTTTCCCAATAATTATATAATTTATCAACATGTTTTATTAAAAAATTATTTACTACAACAAGATCACTATCTATAAAAATAATAATTTCATTTTTGGATTTAAGTACGCCAAGATTTCTTGCTGAAGCCGGTCCTCCATGAGATTGTTCATAGAGTACAACATGAGATAGGTTTTCTTTATTTTCTTCTATCCAAATTGTAGTTCCATCTGTAGATCCATCATCAATGACAATTATTTCATATGAATTAATTCTGTTATTTAATAATTGATTTTCTAAAGCTAATAAACATTTCTTTAATATTAATTTCCTATTATAAGTTGGAATAACTACGCTTATATTCATAATAATTGGGAATATGAGGATTCTAGAAAATTAAAAAAGTATAGATCTTAATTAAATTTAATCAGCTGCACCACCATTGTTCATACTTCCAGTAACATTACTAGCACCATCTGATCGTACATCACCACGCAATTTTCTTTTCTTAAACTTTCTTGCATAAGCACGATTTCTCTCTTGTTTTTCTTTTTTCAAATTTCTTCTCTTAGCCATAAATAAAATTTTTTTACTATTTTAACTCACTATGGGCTCTAAAAAATTTTTCCATCTTCCATATTTAATATCCTATCTGCCATATCTGAGATTCTAGGATCATGAGTCACCATTAAAACAGAACAATTCTGATCTTTTGACAATCTCTTTAATAAACTTACAATTTCCCTTCCAGTGACACTATCCAGAGCAGATGTTGGTTCATCAGCTAGTAATAATTTTGGATTTGCTGATAAAGCTCTTGCTATAGCAACTCTTTGTTTCTGTCCTCCAGATAAAGCGTTAGGTAGTTTTTTATGATGATCCTCCAGTCCAACCTCTGACAACCACCTTCTAGCAATTTCTCTTCTTTGTAAATAGGTTAGACCTCTAATTAAATCTGCACCCATCTGGACATTTTGTTCAGCAGTTAAACATCTCAATAAATTATGTCCTTGGAATATCATACCGATATGCCTCCTTAACCTTTGCCTTGTTTTTCTTGTTGCTCCATTTAATTCTCTAGTTAAGACATTAAGGCTACCCTCTTGGCAAGTTCTCAAGGCTCCTATTAGTGTTAAAAGAGTTGTTTTCCCACATCCAGAGGGCCCTTTTAAAAGTACTAACTCTCTCTCTTTAATATTTATATTTATTTTATCTAAGACTTTTTTTCTATTTTCGCCAGATCCATAATAATGACTAAGATTACTTGTTAAGACTGCATTTTTATTGTTTACTATTTTTAAAACTTTATTTTTATTCATGATTAAACTAAAAAATCTCAGCTGGATCTGCATCAACCAATTTTCTCATTGCTATACCTGCTGAACCCATACACATAACAAGAATTAAAAAGAAGATAGTTATAGATTTATTTGAATCCATTAATATTGGCAATTTTGTAGAATTTCTTATTACAGCATAAAGTATTTGTCCAGAAACATAAGCTGGTAAATAACCAAACAATGCTAATAAAAAACCTTCCCTAGCAACCACAAAAAATAAAGATTTTAGTTTATATCCCATAGCCAATAAAGTTGCATATTCTGGTAAATGGTCAGTAACATCACTATAAAGAATCTGATACACAACAACACATCCAACAATAAATCCCATAAATGCTCCAAGGCTGAATATAAAACCAATTGCGGTACTTGTTTTCCAATAATTCTTCTCAAAATCTATAAATTCATCTTTTGTAAGTACCCTTACATCATTAGGAAGAGATTTATTTAAGATTTGAGATACTCTTTGAGAATTAGAATTTGCTTCGAGCTTTACTAAACCTATCTCGATACTACCTTTAGGATTGGCTGGAAAAAGCTTTAGATATGTCTCTGTACTTGTAATTAAATTACCATCTGCACCAAATGAAGGACCTAATTCCACTAGACCTTCAACTAATACTCTTTTCCCTGCCACTTCAGTTTGAACTTTCTTACCGGATTTAAACCATTCTTCAACCGGTCCAAATTCAGGTCTGGATAAGCTATCGAAAAGTACTCTACCTGGATTCTTTAGTAAATTAGCTTTTTTTGAAAATTCTTTATCAAGCAAAATAGCATCTTCAGGATTAAATCCCAAAGCTAAAATTGATCTTGTCTTAAGATTTTCTGGATTTCTCCATAATAAATAATTTAAATTTACTGGGGCAACACTCTTGACCTCATTTTGTGCAAGTGCTTGAATTAATCTTCTTTTCGGGAATCCGCTCATACTTATTGAGCTTTTTGATCTTGGGCTTATGAGCACCAAATCTGCATCCAAAAGATTATGTATAGTTACACTTGTGTCAAATAGGCCATCACGAAATCCTATTTGCATAAACATCAATATACCAGCAAAACTTATCCCAGCGATAGCGACAAATAATCTTAAAGGTTGTCTGCTCAAAAGTAGCCATGCTAAGGGTATCTTTCTAAATTTAACGAATTTCATTTTGGAATAAATTTTGCAATAACCTTCATTCCTGCAAAACTCTTAACTCGTAAGATTGATTTATCGTCTAAACTTATAAGAACTTTAATTACTCTGGCATCGGCGTCACCTGTAGGGTCTGTAGATAAAACTTTTCTTTGATTAACTTGTGGATTTATCCTTATAACTTTACCAATTAAAGTTTCTTCAAAACCTCCATTTTCACTTATTAACTCTACATTTTGATCTAGAAAAACCCTATCAATATCAGATTCATATACTTCTATCAAAGCTTGCATCTTTTGGCTTGCACCTATTTCTAAAATTCCTTCAGAATTTGATCTTTCGCCAGCTCTAGTATTTATCGACAAAATATATCCATCAATAGGACTACGGAGTTTAGCATTGAATAAATCAATTTCAATAGATTTCTTATCTGCAATATTTATTATTCTTTGTTTTTCTAATTTCAATAATTCATCTTCTTTTTGTGTTAACAAAACAATTGAATAGGCATTTTTTTCAGTAGCAGATCTATATCTCTCAATTTGATCTTTTTTTAAAGAAATTTCTTTTTGATTTGTTTCAAGTAAATTTTCCTTTTTAAGTAAATTTGCTTTTAATTTATTTTGATTTTCGAAAACAGCAAGAATTGTTCCTTCTGTTACATAATCTCCTTCTTTAACTAAAATTTCTTGTACTCTTGGAAAACTTCCGAATTGGCTTAAAGGGGATGCGAGTTTTCTTACTTCGCCCATAGGTACAAGTTGGCCTAGTGCTGCAACACCATTAATTGTTGGAATTAATTCAGAATTTTCATCTATTGATGTTAAATTTAGATTTTTATTTGAACAAGATAGATTTCCAAACAGAAATGGAATAAAAATCAAAGATATAGGAATATATTTTTTTATTTTTTTTGAAATCATTAAAAATCAAATAAAATCTCTTTTATGTATCTTTCGACCCAATGTTTATCAAAATATTTTAGAAGCACTAAACTAGTTTTCTCATTTTTCATTTGTTGTTTACAATAATTTTTTTGAAAATAAATTCTTTCATCAACAGAATTAGAATTGAGATCAGGCTTTAGATCTTTATTTAAATTGATCAATATTGTTAAATATTGATCAACTATATCATAAAAATAATTTTGTTCATTTGTATTCATAAGAGATGCAAAAAAGACATTTTTAGAAAAGATATTTCCCCAATCTGGTATTTTTCTTTTCATGGAAAAACCATCTTTTTTCACATTATCTAAAATTTCATCAATTAAAGTATTTGATTTAGAAACTGGAGATAAATCAACAATCGCTGCAGAGACAACGTTTTTTGTTTTAACTAAATCAAGACCAAAAATTGGTATATTGAAAATAGGATCAGGGAAAAATACACAATGTAAAATTTTTAAGTTATTAGAGAATTCAGCTACCTCAACATGAAGTTTTCTGAACCTTTTTGCTTTATGAAATTCATTTTCAATATAAAATTCTCTCCCTTCCTCTTTACAAACAATATTTGCAAATTCTTCATTAGTTTTAATGGTTTCAATATTATCCAACAATGACCTTTTTTCTCCAATATTTTTGACTAATGACAAAATAAATGGATCGATTGATTTAGTTTTAGTAGATGAATCTGACAACACAAAAGTTAATTTAATTAAATTTTAGAGAGATTTTTATTTAAATGGATTTAGCAAATGTTAAATATTGGAATCATCCTAGTAAAACAAAGTGCATATTTGTTGAAGACCGCATTTCTCCACTGATTTCAATTGATTTTTGGTGTAAAGCAGGTATCTCATTTGAAGAAAAAAATAAAGTTGGTCTTGCACATTTTTTAGAGCACATGATTTTTAAGGGAAGCAAATTATTAAAACCTGGTGAATTTGATTTAAGAATTGAAGAACTGGGTGGATTCAGTAATGCTGCAACTGGATATGATGATGTACATTACTACGTTGACATACCACCAAACAATTTTGAAGAAGCATTATCTTTATTAACAAATTTAGTTTTATTTCCAAAGCTAAATGAGAAAGAATTTGAATTGGAAAGAAAGGTAATTATTGAAGAAATACTTCAAAGTCAAGATCAAAAAGATGAATTAATTTTTAATTTCTTTTTAAAAAGTGTATGGTTAGATCATCCTTATGCTAAGTCAATACTAGGAAAAGAGGAAAACATAAATAAAATAAAATTAATTGATCTTCATAATTTTCATAAGAAACATTACATCCCATCAAATTCATGTATTGCTGTTGCAGGAAAACTTCCAAAAAACCATCTAGAAATTTTTAGAAATTGTGATTTAGGAGAATCCAGCAGAAATTTATTAGACTCTAAACAAATTTTCATAAATAAATCTATAAAAAAAGGTATAGAAATTGCATTTTTTAAAGATATTAAATTTTCTCGTATTTTTATGGCTTGGCAGATTCCAAATTCTAATGATCAGAAAAATATTGTAGGTTTTGAATTAATCTCATCGATACTTTCTGATGGCAGAAATAGCATACTTAAAAAAAGCTTAAAAGAAGATAAGCAAATTGTTGAGTCAATCTATTCCGGAATACAATATGGAGAATTTGGAAGTCTGTTTATTATTGAAGCAAGCTTAAAAAGAGAAAATCTGAAAAAAGTAGAAAAAATAATAAACAAACTTCTTAAAAATTTAATAACTAATCCAAACTTAAACAATAAAATCAAAAAGGCTTTAATAATAGTTAAAAGTAATTATATCTTTAATTTAGAGACATCCACCCAATTATCATATTTTTATGGCAATCATCTTCTTTGGGGTAGATTAAACCCACAAATAGAGTTGAGTAAAAACTTAAAATATTGGCAAAATACAAAAAATTTAAAGAAACTTATACATTTTCTCTCAGAAGATAAATTTACTTTTATTGCTACTAGTAAATAATAATGTATTCATATTATATAAAAATTAATAATAATTTTTCACTAGCAAATATTTGGATTGATGGAGGTACTTCGTGTGATAAAAAAGATAAAAAGGGTATTAACCAAATTTTATGCTCACTACTTACCCGCGGATGCAATAAATATAATAATTATGAATTCTCAGATCTCTTAGATTCTTATGGCGCAGAATTGAAATATGAAGCTTATGAAGATGGGATTTCAATTTATTTAAAATCTCTTAGTGAATATTTTGAGAAATTATATCCTTTATTAAATTTGCTTATTGAAGAACCAAATTTATATGAGAAAGACTTTATATATTGTCAAAATGAATCATTAAATAATGTAATAAAATCAAAAGAAAATTTATTTAATATTACATATGATAACTTTAAAAAAATTATATATTTAGATAATCCATACTCATATAATTGTTTAGGAGATGAGGAAAGTATTAAGAATATAAAATATAATGACATCCTAAATGAATATAATTCTTTTAAGAAAAGAAAAAAGTATCTATTAACCAATTTCGCGGAATATAGTTTTTTAAACTTAAAAGATATCAAAGCTAGTTTTTATGATAAGAATGTAAATGAAATAAAATCAAAATTATTTGTTAATAATAAAAATAAATATATTGAGCACTACACCAATTCAAAACAAACAATAATAATAATTGGTTCTCAAACCTGTCCGCATAATTCCAAAGATAGTTTATCCCTAAAAATCTTAGAATCATACCTCTCTTATGGTATGAGTTCATTACTTTTTAAAGTTTTTAGAGAAAATAATGGATTAACTTATGATTCAGGAGTTTTTTACCCTACAAGAAAATTTAACGCGCCTTTTTTAATATATATTTCTGTGTCAGAGAGAAATGCATCATTAACATTAAAATTATTGTTATCTATATGGGACGATTTACTTATGAAGGTCATCAATAAAGATGAATTATCAATAGCAAAATTAAAACTTATTGGATCATTCTTTCATAATTATCGTACTTGTGAAGAAATAACTTTTCGCAAGATTAGATTATTAAGTTTAGGTATGGATCCCTTTTATGATGAAAAAGTAGAAGATCTTTTAAAAACTCTAACTTCGGAACAAATTTTAAGCGTATCAAGAAAATATTTAAAGTCTCCATCTATTAGCATCTCAGGAAGCAAAAAAGTATGCAAAAACATTAGAGAAATTTGGAATAAGAAAAATTAACTAAATATCAACCTTCTCTAATTTATCAATATCAATTAAAAAGTTTCCTCTTCTAAATTTAACCTCCACTGTTTCAGGAGATTTTAATGAAAGGACTTCTCCAATTTCATCAATTGCCACTAGATCAGGTGGTCTTAGCATAGGCATATTTTCAGCAGTTTTTAGATAAGGAAGAGGAGCTATTAATTTGACTTTTTGATTTATTTTAAAATTCATTGATTTGGTGAAAAATTTTTACTAACGAAATTGGTTGAAAACATTAGATTTTAAAAACTATATGGGTCATTTAGAGTAAAAAAATCAACGAAATCATTACTTACATCATAGAATATATTAATAATTGAATTTTGCAAAAATGAATCCAAAATTAAAAACAATAATATTATGGTCATTACCAATAATTCTAATAATAGGTTTATCTTGGCAACTTTTTTCAAATAACAATATTGATTCTCTCAAATCAAATGGAACAACAGTAGCGCCAAAAAATACAGCCGTAGCAAGAATGAGTTATGGAAGATTTCTTGATTACATAGAAGCTGGAAGAGTTACATCCGTTGATATTTATGATGGAGGAAGAAATGCAGTCGTTGAAACAGTTGATTCAGATTTAGATAATAAAGTTCAACGTCTTAGAGTTGATTTACCTGGGCTTACACCTGAATTGATAAACAATTTAAAGGTTGAGGGAATAAGTTTTGATGTTCACCCAGTTAAATCTGCACCACCAGCACTCGGTATTTTAGGAAACTTATTCTTTCCTATATTATTAATTGGAGGTTTAATATTACTCGCAAGGCGTTCTAATGGTATGCCTGGTGGACCTGGACAAGCGATGCAGTTTGGAAAAACAAAAGCAAGATTCGCAATGGAAGCTGATACTGGTGTTGTATTTGATGACGTTGCTGGAGTTAACGAAGCTAAACAAGATCTAGAGGAAGTTGTAACTTTCTTGAAAAAACCTGAGAAATTTACTTCGGTTGGAGCGAGAATTCCTAAAGGTGTTCTATTAGTTGGTCCTCCAGGAACTGGTAAGACATTGTTAGCAAAGGCAATTGCTGGTGAGGCAGGAGTTCCATTCTTCTCTCTTTCCGGTTCTGAATTTGTTGAGATGTTTGTCGGTGTCGGTGCAAGCAGGGTTAGGGATTTATTCAAAAGAGCAAAAGAAAATAGTCCTTGCTTAATTTTTATTGATGAAATAGATGCTGTAGGTAGACAAAGAGGAGCTGGGATAGGTGGAGGTAATGACGAAAGAGAACAAACTTTAAATCAATTACTCACTGAAATGGATGGATTTGAAGGTAATAGTGGAATTATAATTATCGCTGCCACCAACAGACCAGATGTTTTAGATTCCGCTTTGATGAGGCCTGGCAGATTTGATAGACAGGTAACTGTTGATGCTCCAGATATAAAAGGAAGATTATCAATACTTGAAGTACATTCTAGAAATAAAAAGCTAGATGAAAATCTAACATTAGAAAGTATCGCAAGAAGAACACCAGGCTTTACAGGTGCTGATTTGGCAAACCTTCTAAACGAAGCTGCTATCTTAACAGCTAGAAGAAGAAAAGATTGTATAAGTATTTCAGAAATAGATGATTCCGTAGATAGAATTATAGCAGGAATGGAAGGCTCTCCTCTAACAGATGGTAGAAGTAAAAGGCTTATAGCTTACCACGAAGTAGGTCATGCAATAATTGGTTCATTAGTCAAAGCTCATGATCCAGTTCAAAAAGTCACTGTCATTCCTAGAGGGCAGGCTAAAGGTCTTACTTGGTTTACTCCCGATGACGAACAGTCACTAATCAGCAGAGCTCAATTAAAAGCAAGAATAATGGGCGCATTAGGCGGTAGAGCTGCGGAAGACGTTGTGTTTGGTGAAGGTGAAATTACTACTGGAGCTGGTGGAGATTTCCAACAAGTCGCTTCCATGGCGAGACAAATGGTTACTAGATTTGGTATGAGTAATTTGGGTCCAATTGCTTTAGAAGGGGGTAATCAAGAAGTTTTTGTAGGAAGAGATTTGATGACTAGAAGTGAAGTCTCTGACTCTATATCTAGACAGATTGATGAGAGCATAAGAGTTATGGTTAAAGCTTGTTATAAGGAAACTTATGACTTAATAAGTAACAACAGAAAAGCTATGGATAAATTAGTAGAATTATTAATTGAAAAAGAAACTATGGATGGAGAAGAGTTTGTACAAATTTTATCTGAATATACTCCAATTCCAGAAAAAGTTAGAACTCCTCAGTTATTAAATTAACTCCCTATTTAGGTTTTTTATTTAAAACCAAATCAATTAATCCATAATCCACAGCCTCTTGAGGGGACATATAAAAATCTCTATCAGTATCTTCCTTAACCTTACTTAGATCTTGGCCAGTTCTTTCAGATAACTCAATATTTAGCCTCTCTTTCAAGAATAAAATTTCATCAGCTTGTATTCTTATGTCACTAGCTTGACCTCTAGCTCCTCCAAGAGGTTGATGAATCATAATTCTAGAGTGTTTTAAACTACTTCTTTTACCTTTTGTACCAGCTGCTAATAAAAAAGCACCCATGCTGGCTGCTAATCCAACGCAAACAGTATGTATATCAGGTTTTACGTGTTGCATTGTATCAAATATACCTAAGCCATCATAGACAGATCCTCCAGGTGAGTTTATGTACATATAGATATCTTTTTCAGGATCTTCTGCCTCTAGAAAAAGTAATTGAGCAACTATCCTATTTGCAGTATCACTAGTTACTGGCTCTCCTAAGAATATTATTCTTTCCCTCAATAACCTTGAGTAAATGTCAAATACTCTTTCAGTACCGCCAGACTCTTCAAGAACAAGAGGTATCATAATAATGTTTATTAGTTTATTAGATCTTAACGATATTGAGTCAAGTTACGCTAAGGTTATTAAGGTTTACATATAAAAAATTGGAAGAAAATTTAACTGTTTCTGATAGCAAGACCTTATTTCATGATCAATTTCCTTTCGTAATTCCAGGCTTGTACAAACGTATTGTTGATGAAATGCTAGTAGAACTGAACCTTTTAAATCATCAAAGTGAATTTACTTTAGATTGTTATTTCTGTGTAGGTTTAACAGAAATCTTTAATGAATTAACAGAAGGTTATGAACCTCATGAACATTTAAAGAATCTTTTTAGCGCTCTGTGCAAGTCAACTAATTTTAAAAACGATGAAATTGTTAAAATTTCTAATACAACAATTAATGAACACCAAAATAAAAATCTAGAAGAAATCTTCAATTTAGTGATTGAAAAATTTTCAAAAAAACCTTATTATTCAAGAATTTTGATGTTAGGTATTTATAAAATATTTACTAAAGCAAATGATTTCAAAGATAATGAGGATATTACAAAAATAAAAATAATATCTGAACTTACTGAAAAACTTGAATTTCCTCTAACAAGAGCTGAAAAGGATATAAGCTTATATAAAAATAGTATAAAGAGGATAACTCAAGCTAGGGAACTTCTAAAAGAGACTGTATTAGCTGATAGAAAGAAAAGAGAGGATAAAAATAAAAAGAGTTGATCATTTATCAATTCTTCTTTTATCTTTCCAAGAAATAAAAGATATATATATTACTGCAATAGTGACAAAAA
>CACNSV010000017.1 GCA_902623195.1 uncultured Prochlorococcus sp.
GAAAAACTTCTATAACGAATTAACTTTCCTAATAATAATGTTCCTAAGTAATCAAACCAGATTAAGAATTCAAGAAATTATTAAACGTATCTCATTAGATAAAGAGGTTTCATTATCAGAAAGATTATTTGTCGAAAAGCATGCAAAACACTCTTCAACGGTTTGGACTTGGCTTAGGAAAGCAAATAGCCTTAGAAGATATGGAAGACAAAATCAAGAAAGTATAAATGGCTTAATTCAGTCTTTGGGACTTGATGGCTTAGATAGTGAGAGTCACTTTGATCCTAAAAATGATGACATTGCAGATTGGTTTAGTGGATCACCCGATTGGGTTAGAAGAAGCTAGTAACATAAAATTTCTTCGATATTAATTAACTGAGGCTAAACCTTTAATTAGATAAAAATCTCTCTGCGAAATAAATATATAGATAATTTTATTTTAAAAATATTTTTAAAGAAGATAACTTGAACTATTGAGTAAATAATTTATTTATTTTTAACTTAGATCATACGCAAAAAAGTAAGCTTAAAGTATCGGAAGACGTAAAATATCTGAATATCCAAGTACTCGCATCAATTATTTGTAGAGAATTTATCTATTCCATTAATTATCAAACTAAATTCCTTGAATGAGATTTAAAAAGTAACTTAAAGTTAGAGTTAAGAAAATGAAGAGTAGCTAAGGAATAATTATCAGGAAATACTATTAATGAGGATTATTTAAAGTTTAAGTTTTAAAGAATTGCTACGTTAAAAATAATAACTTAATTTAATTAAATCAATTATGTTTTTAAATTATCTACCTAATGGTATGTCTGAAGTTGTAGGAATAACAATGGTATTTGCATTTTTAGTTGGAGTAATATTAGCTGCGATGTTTACAGCTGATAAAGGGAATACAAAGAATTTATATACAAAAACTACAAGATAGTAAATATACAAATGCAGATATAATTACTTTCTTTAAGCCTGGAGTAAATTTAGATAAAAATAAGCTATTTTAGATGTTGGAAAAATAAAATTATTTGAAAAGTAAACTAACCTAGAGAATCTAAATCTCTTCGACGATGAACTGTTTTTTCTTTTTTACTAGTAATGTTTTGATCTGTCATTAAATCATCAACAGTTGGGTATTTTTTAGATGAATTATCAAGATTTTCTATGTTATTTTTCTTGTACTGAAAATGATGAATTTTTCAAAATCATAATTAATTTGCTCAAATTTTTTGTTGAATTCTGATCACCGAATTAGGATGATCATAAATGTAAGAATTAAATTCCTTGGCAAGTATCAAGCAATTATATGCATCACGAGCATAGATACCCAATTGGTGTATATGATTTGATGAATCTTTATAACTTAATAAATATTTTTTACAAGATTTAATAGAGGTTGAAGACATCATCTTTAATTCTTTAACTAATTTATAACTAGGCCATTACACTTTCTGACTTTAAATAATGTACGGTTTAAGGAACTAATGTATACGGATAGTAGATCATCGTTTAAATTTTAGTTTAGATATAATTGTTTCATTTTAAAAATAAAATTATCGAGAATATAAACTCACAAGAAATTAAAATTCTTTCTAGGGGAACTACTTCTAATTATAGTTTTTGTTTTATTAGACTTTAAATAAATTTTAGATTACTTAAACGATATTACCACCTTCCAAAATTGTTTTTGGTTTATTTCTTTATTGCTAGTATCAATAGCAGTTGTATTAATTTGGGATATGTCTTTGCGGAAGTTAATTTGTTAGTTCTTTCTTTATTTTCTCAATTAAGTGACTTTTGCTTTAAGAACAAAAAATAGTCATATAAAAATTCAATTATTTCTTGCATTTGATGTTGATATTATTTACTTCCCCTTGTCCTGAACACAAAGTTAAAGAATTAGGAATTAAGAAATAGCCTATATCGACTAGTGATGAAAGTTCTTTTGACTGAAATTATATCGAAAAAGAGACTTGTTTACTACTTAAGGGTAAGGTGAAGGTTACTCCTGAAGGAGGAGAACCTGTCAAGTTTAGTGCTGGTGAACTAGTTTCTTTCCATGCAGGAATGAACTGTAGATGGAATATTCATCAAGCAGTTCGTAAGCAGTATCGATTTGGTGATTAACTCGACTTATACCTAAAAAAATAACGCATTTCTACTTATTGACCCTTCCTTAGAATTTTCAATAAGATATTTTTGTTAAAGAGGTATAAAAATGAATATAAAGGAAAGGAAAAAAGATTATTTAGTTTACTTACTTTGGTTATTTGGTGTAATACCATCAAACATACTTAAAAATTATATAGTCGTAAAATCACCTACTTTAAGAGCTCAAAAAGTACTTTATTTGATCGAATAGAAATGTTTTTCCGAAAAAACAAAACTTAAATTATTAATGATTAACAACTGAAAATAATAAATAAAACTTATTTATCGATATTGAAAAAGATATACAAAAAGTTATCTACATATTTTCCACGATTATTTTTAATATTAATAGTTGGTGGGGGTTATTAAATATTCTCCAAAATACATAAGAATAATACTGTTAAATATTAGTTTGTTGATTCGTCAATACTAATAAATTTTATTTGAATAAATACTATAAAAAAGCTTTTTTAAATATGATGAACTTTAGAGAAGATACTCCATTTTATTTCCTTCAGAAAAAATAAAAATAAAAAATAAAAAAAATAAAATTACTGAATACTTATAATTTTCAGATAAAGAAGTTTAGATAGCTAGAGAATAATAGGAAAATAAATTCAAATAAAACGCATAATTTTTCTATGCTATAAGTGAAGAATTGACATTAGACCTAAAATAAAGGCAAATAAGTTAATTATTAAATCAGATTAAAAATATCCATAATGGCTATCAGAATAAATAAATATTTAAGCGAAGCGGGTTATTGCTCCAGAAGAGTTGCAGATAGATTAATTGAAGAAGGGATAGTAACCATTAATGGAGAAGTTTCAGAAATTGGTACCAAGGTAGAAGAAGGTGATCAAGTAGAAGTTAAAGGTAAAAAAATAGAAAAATCAACGAAACACAAAAACATATACTTAGCCTTTAATAAACCTGTGGGAATTGTTTGCACAACTGATAGAAAAGTAGAACCAGACAATATCATAGATTTCATTAAATATCCAAAAAGAATTTTTCCTATTGGAAGATTGGATAAGCCTAGTGAGGGATTAATCTTTTTAACTAACGATGGGGATATTGTAAATAAAATACTCAGAGCAAAAAATAATCATGAAAAAGAATATATTGTGAGCGTTAATCGTCCGATCAGTAAAGACTTTATTAGAAACATGAGTAATGGAGTAGAGATGTTAGACACCATTACAAAGAATTGTTTTGTACAACAATTGGGTCAAAAAAAATTTAGGATTATACTCACTCAAGGACTTAATCGACAGATTAGAAGAATGTGTGAATCTTTAGGCTATAAAGTGCGAACATTAAAGCGTGTAAGAATTATGAATATTAAGTTAGACATCCCAATAGGAAAATATCGAGAATTTACCAAAGAAGAGCTCATTGAATTAAATAGATTAATCGAAAATTCATCAAAAACGAATGACTAATCAAGCCTCCATTTTTCAGCTTCAGGGGAAGATATCCCCTCCAAAATCAAATAAATCCTTGCCACTAGAGATTTAAATATTGTTAAGAAGTTTTACGGGTCAAAAAAATTTGCACCTATAACTTAGATCTTTAAAAGCATCTGCAAAAATAAGTTTTTTTAAAACTAATAGCCATATCATGATATTTATTGAAAAAAGTTTATTAATTATTTGTCTATTAAAGATAAATTTGAGAGATTTAAATAAGCATGCTTAATTTACATTAGTTACTTTCCTTTTGCTAGTTTTGTTTTATTAAAAAATTATTTATAAAATTTAAAAGATACATAAACTTAAATTTGATTAAAAATTTTGGGTTTAAATCCAGATCTATAGATGAAGATGGATTTACTTTGGTTGAGCTTATAGTTGTCGTTGTTATAATTGGTATCCTATCTGCAATAGCAATACCAAGTTTTCAAAATGCATCTGATAAAGCCAAACAAAAAGAGCCTGCTTTTCTTATAGCATCTTATTTGAAAGCGGCTCAAGCTTACTATACTGAATATGGCATGTTACCTCAATACACAAGTCATCTTGGCCAGTATGTTAGCGTTATCTCCTGCAGAAGAAATTACCCTGCATATTGCAAAAATAATCCCTCAAGAGACTATACAACTTTAAATTAAAATAGTTGGACAACTCCTGATGGTTATTTTGATATTTACATGAGGATAATAGGAGGCAGTCTTACCTTTAGGGCCATGCCAGTTCCTGTTTATCAGAATGCTGGTTTTGGAGTCTCAGGATGTTTTAATCCTCAAAATGGTTCTACAAGAGTTGTTGAACAAACTAAAAGATTGGGAAGGGTTATCCCATATGTTAATTGTTAAGTTTTTATCTATTTTTTAAAATCACTCACTTATTCACAGTTGAATTTTAAATATCAATTCATTTCAGATAAAAGAGCATAAAAAATTTTAACCTATTTCTCCCAAAAAGCTAAACAACTATTAGCTAAAACTTCATTTTCCAGTTAAAACTAATTTATTTCCGAGTATTTCGTTTTTTTTCTAGTTACATCGAACAGCAATTTATTACCAAATGACCACTTTTATATACTTCCGAAGGATTTTTATCAATTTCTGCGTTAGTAATTTATAGATACAAAATACCTTTATGAAAAACTTTTCATTTTTAATTTTGGCATTAAGTTTTTTTATTACATTGCCAACTTATTCAAATCCAACTTATGAAAAAAATAATTTTATAAAAATGCGTAAACGTTTTGAAAAGATTGACACGAACGGTGATGGACTTCTCTCAAAAAGTGAAATGATGACTGCTCAAAATGATCGAATAGATAAGATATTTATTAACTTTGATAAAAATGGTGATAGTAAATTATCAAAAAAAGAATTACGTGCTCTTAGGTATGAATTAAAGAAAAGAATATATAAATCTAGGAAAAAGAGAGATATATAATGTCTGATAAATTAAGTTCTTATATGCTCAAAACGGCGAAGGGCGATAAGGAATCATTCCGATTTATTGCAAATGCTTTGGGATACAAAATGCATGCGATAGCAATTAAAATATTAGGCTCATCACATTTTGAAGATGCAGATGATATCGTTCAAATCTCTTTAATTAAAGTATGGCAATCAGCTCCTGGTTGGGCAAATAAAGGAAGTGTAGAAGGATATGTCTATAAGGTGGTTTTTTCAACTTGTATGGATTTTCTCAGAAGATACAAGAGTTCACAACAATTCAAAGATTATTATTCCAATCTTGAAATAACAAATAACAAATGCAATACTATTGAATTGAGAAAAATGCTTTTAAGTAATATTCAAAAACTTCCTCCATGTCAACGAGAAGCTATTTTGCTATATTATTTTTGTGGTTATAAACAGAAGGAAGTTTCTAATATTTTAAACAAAACTGACAAAGCTACAGAAAGCCTAATTATAAGAGCTCGAAAAAAGTTAAAAACTATTTTGCCAAAGAATCTATTGGAGGAATTATTGTATGTCTGAATTAAAAAAGGAACGTCTTGATCAAATGATTGAGAATGCACTTTCTTACGAACAAGAATCAAAACTATTTCACTCAAATTATTTAAATAAATGGCTTAAAGATTTTATTTTAAAACCTCACATAATTAGACCAACTTTTGCCTCATTGATTATTGCGTGTATGTTTATTCCTTCGGTAGTGACATCAAGAAATTTAGTTGATATAAATGAAATAAATGATTATGTGACATTAAGGATTCTTGAGGATTTGTAGTTTACATTTTTGATTAAATTTTTCAGATATTTCTACTTTATTTGTGATCGAGATTTACTCAATAAAAAGAAAGGTTGAGATCTTTAATAATAATAAATTGAATTCTAAGGGTCGGGGCGGCAGGATTTGAATTTGCTAAAACTATGTTTTTAAGCTTTGAAAAAGATAGAACTATTTCAAAATCTTTGACAGTTTAACTAAAAAAGAGAGTATTATAAAACTCTTTTTTAATGTCTATTAATACTTTTCTCTTACTTCTATTAGTTATTGCAAACTACACAAACTTATTTTTAAATATAACAGAAAGATGAAAATGAAAGACTTACTCCTTGAAAGGATCATTGAAACTTGCATCTAACTAGAAATGGTTGGCGCTTGCTCTTATTTTCTGATTTGTTTGTTTCTAAAAGTATGTCCTATTTCATTTTGAAGAAACTTTTTTAGTATTTAAGTCGTCCCCTTTAAACGCAATTAATTTAACAACATTATTTTTTGCAAATTTGTTTTGACTTAATATTATTTCGAAATTATTAAATAAAGATATATTTTTTGTTTCCTTGTATAGGCCTTTACACAAGGATATAAAACTCATTAAGGTAATACCAATAACCTTAAAAAGGTTAATAAATTGAAAAACCATAGAAATCAGAGATTTAAAAATTTCTACTACATTTTTAAATATTAAACCTAGGAGTTCATATGTTTGAATAAAGTTTTTAAATAGAGAATCTAAAATATTAAGAATATTTCTAAAAACCATACTGAAATCACTAAAAACTTTTTTTGTAAGAACATTAATTAAGGACTCTTCATTTTTTGAAAATATTTTTACAAAACAAAACCAAATAATAAATGAGAAAGGAAGAATAATTATGAATTTGAACATTTAATTTAATTTAATTTTCTTTTCTTTTATGTAATCAAAATTTAATCTAAACAACAATCAAAATAATTACTCAAATTTAAAGTTTAAAAGCTTCTCTTTGAAATGATAACTCTTTAGTTCTTAACTCTAGCAAAAGCACAAATCCAAAATACTCAAGATTAAATATTGAAAACTGATCGAAATCTTAGAAGGATAAAATCTTCATTTTTTTTTAATGGGATTATTTATAGCTTTAGGATCATAAATGTTTTATTAGTTGGATGAACTCCAATATTTATATCTGATGAAAGTCCAAGTTGTTTTCTACAATTCAATATATATAAGCCAACTCTTTGGAACTTTGTTATGGTTACTATCAGTAATATGACAAAATCATTTTCCCAGATAAAAGAATAAATTAAATGAAATTTATAATTACTTTAATAATAATTTTAGTTTTTATCATATTATTTTTTTATCTTAAAAACTTAAAAAGTGAAATAGCTAATCTTTTCCCATGGTTAGTAAAGAATAAGAAATAAAATTAACCGAAAATATTTTTTTAATAAATTAAGTAATGAAATCGATTTAAAAGATTTCGAAAACCCAAAAATAATGACATTAAGAAAAACGAATATAAGGATCTTTTTGTATTTTTTTTAGGAAGCCAAATCGACAAAAAAAGAAAGGAAGTCAGATTAAAAAGCTAGAAGATAGTTTAAAAGGAAAATAAATAGATAATATATAAAAGATTAAAAGATTTTTACATAAAAGGCTTTGTAAAAATAAATTTAAAATTGATTAAAAATATATAAATAACATAAATCATACTTATTAAAATTCAAAGGTTACTTAATAATTGCTATTTATATCTTGAACATATTTTTATCTAATATTGACTCTTAACTACATAAGCTAAACTTATAGGGAATATGAGAGTAAGTAATTATACTCACATTAATTCTTTTTTGCCGTTAACATAACAATTGAAAATGCACTTAGAAGCGACTTAGCTTAACAAACAAGCCGTCAAATGAAAGAATCAAAACCGATTGAGAAGGAAAAGGTTGTAGCTGAAAAGCTCAATGGAAGATTTGCAATGCTGGGCTTTATTGCTCTTGTTGGTGCCTATCTAACTACAGGTCAGATTATTCCTGGTTTTGTATAAATGGATTTCATTTCCTACAAACAGGTATATATTCCTCTAACGATAGTTTCTTACATTTTCTTTTTTGCAGTCGGACTAAGTATTACTTCGACTTTTGATACACTTATCTAAAATTTTTCAACTATGATAAAAAGAGTCAGCTAGTAGGGATACAGGCTGACTTTTTATTTTAATCAATAATCTGAAATAAATTCCTTAAAAAAAGCATTTATTATTTACACCTCCATAGAAGATTCTGGTTGACAGATGATCTAAATTAAACTTAAGACTCTTTTTCCTAATATCTATGTTGAAAAAAAAGAAAAACAAACTTTAACAAGGCTCTTCCTTTTAGGTGTTGGTGCTCCAATTGGGCTTGATCGCTTTTACGAGGGAGATGTAACAGGTGGATTCTTAGCAATTTTGGGTTTTCTTGTCGCTTTGATAACAGTCGTGGGTTTGTTGGTTTGGATACTCCCTTTTATTTCCAAAACTTTTCGTTTGCTAAGAGAATTTGAAGATGCAGAAGAGTGAATGAGAATGAAACGCTTACTACTCACACTAATAGCTTCTATGACTTTAACGAATACGGCTTAAGTCGAGTGACAAGATTCTATTTTGCGAACCAGTTCTCCCAAAGAGCCCTTTAGACAAAAGTTGGCAGATGCCAGAAGAAAAAGATTTGGTTATTACCAGTTGGTTCCAATTAAATAAAAGCCTAAGGATTCTGCAAACTTTTTGATAAAAAAAACCTTCCCTTAGAGGTTGCCAAATTTCAATGCATATTTTGAAGCTTTACACCAAAAGTTTAGCCAACATACAATACCAAGAAATTTAAACCCCTCTTCAATTAATTGAGTTAACTCATAACTTTGATTAAATATCTGTTGTATTACTCCATCAAAAAAAATAGATATACCTAAAAATAAAATTGAAATTATCAAGTTAAAAAGTCCAATATTTTTTAGTATTCTTTGAAATCTAACTAATAAAAGAATAGAAATTGATAAGTATGTCAAATTAAGAAAATCCTGGCCTACATAACGATCATGAAGTAGAAATAAATCATCAATACAAAGCAGACCTGAGAACAATCCACCTAGTAGAAGTAATTTTGAGGATTCTCTATTAATATTATCTGAAAATGTTGTGAATAAACAAATAGATGCAGCTGCACCCCAAAACAATATCCCAATATTTGAAATCATCCCAACACCAATTGGGTATCCGCATGTTTGAGCAAGATCTCGAACAACAAGACTAAGTTTAATGTTATAAAAATTAGACACATATAAAATTGCTAGATATAAAATTCCAGAAGGTAATATCGAAATATAAAATAATTTACTTGGGAATTTAATCATATTTTTTTTAATTATTATTATCTTAATTTGTGAATGAAACTATCAACTAGTTGTTTATAATTCACTCAATAAATTAGTAATATTTTTAATTAGCTTTTCCTTCTAATATGCTTTATTTTGGTGACTTGATATTTAAGTTTAGAAATATTAGAAGGTTTTAAAAACCGGCTTAAATGGCATAGATCCAAAGAAAACAGGTTCACCATTAGTAAAAGTAATTCCATAGCCAATATCTGTCACTGTAAGTTGCATTTCCAAGCCATTAGTAGCATCAGTTATTTTAACTTTAGAACCAGAATTGGTTTCGAAAACACCAATTAATCTTTTAGCTTCAGATGCCTGAGTAGCAGTTGTTAGATTAGTATCTGCTGCTGTAAGAAGAGCTGATACTTTACCACCTCCATCCATTACCCCATCCTCTTCCACAATTGGAAAATAAGCACTAAAGCTTCCCTGATCCGCAAAATTGTTAAGAAGTTCTGTATGATCTTCTGCAGTACAGAAATTACCCACTGTTGTACCGCTAGTACTATTTGAACCACTACCGTCTTTATTTGTCATAGAACAATATTTAACATCACCTCCTGATGCATTTTTGATAGTGACACTACCTCTTAAGCCAAATGTATTTTTCAAAATTATGTATGCATGAGTATATTCATCAGAGGGAGGCCTGCCATTCATTGAAGGGAGGTTAACTGTGCTATTAGCCAGATCCGCAGTAGAGCCACTGCTTGTCATAGTTACTACACAATCCTTTCTACTAAAAGTTCTTGGAGAGCCTGTTTGAATTGGTTGATCGGTACATAATCCTAACTCGTAAATAGTAATTTCAAATCTTTCAGGAGTCTCTGTACAAAAATCCATGGAATTTGCTATTTGCTCAGCAGTTTTAGAGTATTTACCGTCTACCTTGTCACCGATTGCTCCTGCTACTCCGTCGCGAGTCATACATTTTGGGGGAGCTTCAGCTTTCGCGACATTTGTGAATGCTGTGATACCAATTAATCCAAATCCAACTGCAATTGAGTTAATGTTTTTTAGAAGATTTTGTTTTAATTTCATAGGAATAGTTTTTGTAAATTTCTTTAATTTAATTTTTAAGGTTTAAACTCCTTTAGCTCTATTCAGGAATGAACCTGATGATCTTTCTAGAAGAACATCATATTTGCGTTTTACTGGTTGAGTCATTTGAGTAAGCATATTTTTTCTATAATTTGATTTCTCATACTTCACTGGACTTCCAGAAATATTCATCCTTAAACCAAAGAAAGTTTCATCAGTTTCAGGTAGCTTAGAATTTTGAGAAACTGATGCAGCTGAAATTTCATTAGAAATAAAAGCTTCTAAACCAACATGTGGTGTGGCTTGCCAACTTACTGATCCCTCTAATCCTGAATTATCTTGAGTATTTTTATAATCCCAATTAAATCCTCTTACAAAAAAAGCAAGTTCTGGATTATTTGGAAGTCTGTAACCTAATTCTACATCCCATCCAGGTACAACTCTCTCTTTGAAAGAAACACCTTTTATAGTTACATTTTTCTCATCAGTTATTGACATATACCAGTTGTTTCTAAATTCAAAATCTTTCCAGAAATATTCTCCACCTAGTCCAAGTCTGCTATGCGCATCACTATAATCTGTCATTCTGTAATCCAAGAAAGCGTTAGCACCAAACATCGACACATCATTAGGACGATTTCTAATTCCTAAACCAATATTAATAGTGGAACCTTCCGCATCTGTTGAGGTAGCGAACCTTGCTTGAGAGAAGGCAAGAGTTTTAACATCTCCCTCTTCATCCTTTGCAAGTTCTCCAAGCTTCATCAAACTATTTATTGAGAAACTCGTATCTGATTCTGTATCTCCAGATATATTAAGTGAGGTTTGAGCGAAAAATGGTATTTTTTTAATCTTGCTATTAGCTGTTGAATTTACGAAATCAAATCCAGCATCAACTAATAGTCTTTTAGCGTCATTATATATTATGTTGGTAAATCCACTCCTTTCTGCACCATCATTCATTAATGGAACAAATTTCGTTGAATAAGTTGCTCCTTTAATTATGAAATCATCTAACTTATCTTTAGGTTGATAAAAATTCTGAGTGTTATCAACCTTTTTAAAATTGATATTATCAAATATATATTCATTAGCTTCAATTGAAGATAAGGGGGTAAATGCAAATGAGGCAATGGGAAGTAACTTTAAAAGCTTCAATGATAAATATTAAATTATTCATAAAATAACAAAGTTTCTTTAAAAAAGTTTTTTTATTAATTATTTAAAACAGATTTTATAGGTGCATTTAGGTTCAAGTTTTTTTAGTTATGGTTTATCATTAGCTGATCATTACTACTATCACTTAATCGGGGAGATAGGATTAGTACCTACTACCTATAATTATTTTTCTTTTTATTACTTCTTTAATCTTTCATATTCAACGTGCAGGACACGTAAACGCCGAGCACCTTTCAATCCTTTTACAACTTAATTTAATAGTTTTATATCTGCAACTGAATGAGATTTCTATTCCAAAAAGATTTTCTAGCAAGAGGTTTCATCCCATTTATTAATCATTTAATAATTCCTCCATAATTATTAAACGAGTTTCACCACCATACATAATTGTGATATTTGTATCGGTTGAGTTAGCCCAACTTAACTTGCTTAGTTCTTGATATTCATAATTTTTGTATTCATCAATATCTAGCTTCGATGGGAAAGTAATAATAACTAATAATTTTCTACCCTTACCTTCAACAGTTTGACCATCTACATTTTTTGAAAAGAAGGAATCTTCTACGAACTCGAACCAAGGTTAAAAGACTTTTACATATTTCGACAAAAGCTGAATTTGTTACTGCAATAGTAAAAAGCCAAAATCATTTAGACATATAATTAAAAACAAATTTTTAGTAACTTAATATGAAATTGTGATTTCAGTTAGAAAGTGTTTCGTTTACTCAATTAAAGAAATAAAAAGAGTAAATATCTTTTAAGCTATAAACCTTTTGTCCATTAAAAAAGAGGGGATATGCCCCTCTAAGTTTAAATCTAATGACATTTAATAGATTTCTATATTTCGTAATTTATTTGCTCTATTAGGACTGTCTAATTTACCTAGCATTATAAATATCATTTTAAAAAAGCCTTAAAATTGAAAGCCTAGAGTAAAAAAATTGTTTTCTTTAAAATCATTTAATTGATAATTAACCAAATATTAATTGTATGATCTCTAATTTATATCACTTGTCTGAAATTCATAAGCCATTTCAATATCCTCAAGATCCTCTTTTGTTAGCTGATAGTTTGAACCCTCTCTTTTTAATTTATCTTTTACCCAACTAATGCATTCTTCTAAATTTGGATAAAAAGGTTTTTTACTTACAATCCAATCCTGAAGTTGGCTTGAAACGTACCATGAAAATTCTAAGCCAATAGATTCATTAAGCTTCATAAACAAAAATGATAATCATTTCCATATTATAATTATAATTAGTATAAATGTCAGTTTCTTTAAGTTATGAAAGTAAGATCCTCTATCAAAAAAATTGATCAAGATGATCAAATAGTAAAAAGGAGGGGCAGGCTATATGTAATCAATAAGAAAAAACCTAGAAACAAGCAACGGCAAGGTTGATTTTACCTTTTCACTCTTAACTTTATGGGATTTTCTTTGTTAGTTTTTACTGGGTTATTTGGACTAGTATTCACAGCATTTTTAATGATTATTTTTTCTTTTTATTAAAACAATTGTAAGGAAAACTCTTTGATATTTATTTAAAATAAGTACCCATACATAATGAGAAGTTTTTTAAATGATTAACTTTAAATCTCTTTATTTATTAATATTGGTTCTTATTTTAAGGATAAGAGATTAACAAGAAAGAAGAAGAAATTTCCTGCACCGCCTAATCACCAACTGCCTGGATAAGTAGGAACAATTTAGATCAAAGTATTTTTATAAAGCGCCCCTTTTAATGCTCCTTTCTTAATTTGAGACATTAATCAATAAAAAAGAGAATCTAGGAAACCTCCTCTATAAAAAGGATTCGATGAGTCCGTTCGATAGGATTCGAACCTGCGTCCACGCGATCCTGAAGTGCTCACAATATTTAAGATATAAATGAAACTTATTTTGCTATTAGTACATTTAGAGAAATAACTATGGACTAATTCGTACTAACAAGTTGTTATTTGTGTGAAATAAAAAATTATGATGTCTTAAAAATTAATTACTATTGTTAAAATTTTTTATCAAAGCCCATGCCTCATCAGCACTATCAGCATATTTAAAAATTGATAAATGCTTTTCCTCTATTAAACCCATATCGCATAGATATTTAAAATTAATTACTTTGTTCCAATAATCTCTTCCAAATAAAATAATTGGTATATTCTTCTTCATAGCTGTTTGTCTCAAAGTTAATAATTCAAATAATTCATCTAAAGTTCCGAATCCACCTGGGAAAAAAACTGCGGCCTCAGATCTCATCACAAAATGAAATTTCCTCATAGCAAAATAATTAAACTTAAAACATAATCCTGGAGTAATAAATGAATTTGGATGTTGCTCATTCGGCAAACTTATATTTAATCCAATAGATTTACAACCCGCATCAAAAGCCCCTCTATTAGCAGCTTCCATAATTCCAGGTCCACCACCAGTTACTATCACATGAGCATGGGGACTTTCTAATTTTGTTTCAATTGATATTAACTTTGATAATTCTCGAGCTGAAGAATAATAATGAGACATTGAATATAGATTCTTATATCTTTTTACTTTTTGCATTAACAAAGTTGATTTTGGATCTTTTTCAAGAAGTTTTGAAGTCTCATCCAATCTTCGCTTTGAAGTAATTTCCTCTGATATGTGAACGCCACCAAAAATAATAACCGTAGAGATAATATTTGCCTTTTCTATCGCTTGCTCAGGTTTCGTTATTTCAAGAAGCATTCGAACACCGCGCATTTCATCAGTATTTAATAATTCCAAATCTTCATGCGCAAGTTTATAGGAATTAGATTTTAAAATTGCTTCTAAATTACTAGCTACAACTTGAGCCTCATTACTTCGTTCTTTTGCAAAATCGCAATTTAATTTTTTTTTCATGAGATTTCTCCATTTTTACTGTTTAAGGTTTTTACTACAAGAGATTTGCTGCTAATTCAGCTAAATCACTTCTTTCTCCTTGTGACAAGGTAATATGACCAACTATTTTCTGACCCTGAAGTGTTTTAGCCAACCAAGTAAGACCATTACTCTCTGAGTCTAGATAAGGATGATCTATTTGATTTGGATCTCCAGTGAAAACAATTTTTGTACCTTCACCAGCTCTGGTAACAATCGTCTTAACTTCTAAAGGCGTTAAATTTTGAGCCTCATCAATAAGAATAAATTGATGAGAAATTGACCTTCCTCGAATATAGTTAATTGCTTCAACTTCCAAAAGTCCCATACCTTTGAGATCTTCCCATGAATTTCTTGCATTATTGTCTCTCTCTTTAAGTGCAACTTTCTCACCTTTTTTATTGAATTTCGAGCCAGTTAAATAATCCAAGTTATCAATAATAGGTTTCATCCATGGAGCTAATTTTTCATCTAAACTTCCTGGAAGAAATCCTAGTTCTTTCCCCAAAGAAATTGGAGGTCTTGAGACTAATAATCTTTCATAAATATTTTCATCTGCTACCAGATTTAATCCCACAGCTAATGCTAATAAAGTTTTTCCTGTGCCTGCTTTTCCTATAAGAGTAACCAACTGAACATCTGGATCAAGAAGCAAATCCAAGGCAAAACTTTGTTCTAAATTTTTTGGTTTTATTTTTCCTAAATTAGATCTTCTTAACCAATTTAAAGAAATCAATTTCTTTTCTATAGGTTCATATCTACATAAATATGTATGATTTTCTTTAAGATTATCTCTTAAAATTACACCTTCATTAGAATATAAGCTTGGTTTTAAATTGAATTTAATATCTTTTAAAAAGATGAATCCTTCTCTTTGAATTTTATTAATTTCATTTTGATCAGAAATAATTTCTCTAAATCCTCTATTTAAATTATCTAAAGGAACTTTGTTATTAATATAGTCTTCAGCTTTTAATCCAATTGCATCAGCCTTTATCCTTAAATTAGTATCTTTAGAAATGAGAATCACATCTGGAGAATTAGCCAATACCTTATTAGTTTTGTGTTCAAGAGCAACAGCTAAAATCTTGTTATCTCCACTATTATCACTTAACTCAGAAGGTAACCTATCAGAAGTTTCTTTTCTACAGAAAGCAACTTTTATTTGACCCACACCTTTATTATTTATTCTCACACCAGAAGATAAATTCCCTTTATCTCTAAAGCTATCCAATAATCTAGAAACTTTTCTGGCATTCCTCCCTTTTTCACTTGGATCTCGCTTAAACCTATCAACCTCTTCAACAACTTGAATTGGAATAACAACATTATCATTAGCGAAATGAAGTGGGGATTCCGGATCATGTAAAAGAACGTTGGTATCTAAAACTATGACTCTTTTTTTCATAATGAATCCTCCTTAATTAAGGTGGAAAAACTATATCTTAGATTTGATAATTTTCTAAATAAAAATGTAATTTTTAAGTATTATGTAATGATATTAAATATTACATATATTAAGAAATTAATATCTAATAAAAAATTATATTATTTTTATTTTAGTATTTATATGCTCTGTGTAATTCAGATATTTCAGCTATTTATAAATTTTATTTTTATATTATATAGGTAGATATACTTGGATAGTTATATTTAATTCTTTGATAATTAAAATTTAATTCTTTCTCCTCATAGATTAAACTTTTTATGGTCCCAGAAAGAAAGTAGAAATTATATCTAATTTAAGAACAATTATCTAATCACAATGAGATAGATTTCCAAATGGTTATTGAAAGTATTTCGTCTAAAATTTTTTCTTTAAAATGAACTCAACAAAAAATATTAAGTCTTTGACTCTATACTTTTGCGTAAACCACCTAATTATATTTTCTTTGAAGGTATTATTTTTCATTTAAATATCTTCAATATTGATTTTTACTTTAATTTAAAATAATGAGACCACCCAATTTAACCTTTTTAAAAATATTGCTCTTTTTTTCCTACTTTTTATAAAAGTACCTATTTAGCCTTTTTAGTTTTTAAGATATAAAAAATTATCATTACTAATAATGAGTAAATTTAAAGATGGGTTTTCAAGCGAAAGTTTTTACCCAGATAGTGATTATTTTCTTAATCAGGACAATACTCCTAAAGAGACTCCAGTTTTAGCTGATCAAATATCCAATATGGGGGAAATTTTTGAATGGCCAAATACCTATTGGTTTATTGCGGAAAGAACAAATGGAAGACTTGCAATGATAGGCTTTATGGCTGTCATTATCAACTATGGTTTATTTGGTTGGATAGCATATCCAATCCTTTAAATGGCTAAATTTAATAAATAGGAAAGGTGGCTGAGTGGTCGAAAGCGAACGACTCGAAATCGTTTAATAGGAAACTATTCGTGGGTTCGAATCCCACCCTTTCCGTAAACTACTTTGTTTTGCGAAGATGTAAAACAAAAGTCCCCTCCACAATAAGGTGGAGCAAGCTATTTGATATTTATTTGAAATAAGTTTTCTAATATATATAAAAGTTTTTTAAATGGTTATTAGATAACTATTTCTATGTTCTTATTAAGTACTTTTGTTGGGTATAAAAGATTAAAAAGAAAGAAGAGTAAGTTTCACTCACATACTACTCACCAACTACCTAGCTAAGTAAGCACGAAGTAGATCAAAGTATTTTTTCTAGCACTACTTTTAGTGCTCCTTTCTCAATTTGAGACATAAATCAATTAAAAGTGAGACTAGAAAACTCTATACAATAACTTGGATTTTATGAGTCGGGGAGACAGAATTAGAACCTGCGACCTATTGCCATATGAGAACTAGATCATAGATCTTAAAGTTAAATTTATTGACAGTCGATCTAAAATTGGAGAAATAAAACCCTTTTAATTAATGGAATTATTTCTAGCTTTAGGATTACCTATAGTTTTATTAGTTGGGTTAACTCTCCTTTTTATGACAGAAGGTATTCCAAGTTGGATTCAACAATTGAATAGAAATAGTTCAACTCTTTGGAACTTTGGTATTGTCGCAATGGGAACTATGACAGTAATAATTTACTTATCTAATAAATAATGGAACATCTTTTTTCTTCTTCAATCAAATTCAGACAAAAAGAACTTGTAAAAGGTCAATCTACACAACCAAGTTTTAAAAGATGGGAGCCTTTTCGTTCTTTTATAGGAGGATTAATTGCGATAAGTTTCCTAGGGATACTCAGTAATTTATCTTCCTACTCTCTACTTATTGCGCCTTTTGGTGCTTCTACAGTTCTTTTATTTGGCGCTCCAAATAGTCCTCTAGCTCAGCCAAGAAATCTTATCTTAGGAAATTTTATAGGAGCAATATCTGCAGTTCTTTGTGTATTGTTCTTAGGATCATCTCCATTAGCCAGCGGTATAGCAGTTGGTTTGGCTATTGCTTTAGGTCAAGCTTTTCGATGTTTACATCCACCAGCAGGCGCAGTTGCATTACTGGGCGTCTTACTAAAGGCTTCACCTTTTTTTATTTTAATTCCTGTTCTCTCTGGTTCATTAATATTATTAGGGATTGCCTTAGTTTTTCATCGTTTTCAAAGAAGAGAACAGTCTTATCCATTACATTGGCTGTGATAATTAAAAGATTAGAAATATAAATCTTTTTAATGGAGCTATTGATAAAAAAGGATTAAAAGCAGATAAACAATTTTCATTCTTGTATAATCTTATTAACAATTTATATTTTATTTTTAATAGTTTATAGCTGATTTAAATTAAAGGATAAGAACCTCTTTTTTGTGAAAGAATTACAGCAAGATACAATTGATCAAATAAGAATTCAACTCATTTATTTAAAACAAACAGATCTATGAAGAAATGAAAAAATCAAAATTTGTTTAGATGTAGTAGCGAGAGAGTATGGAGTTGAAGTCTTTAATAAAAATTAAGTATTTTATCTGTTGTTTTAATAGTAGATTCTGATTTGAATAGAAGTAGCTACGGAGAATCTATGCAGAAATCCTTTGTTAATTTCCTTTATTGGATATTGGTTAAGTCAGCAGAAAGTTACTATGGCGACTCATTGAAAACAGAAGCATATCCTTATCCTTATACCCCTTATTCTTAGAATAATTTTCATATCAAAGGAGACTTATTATGACTTGTGGAAATCCTTTTAAACATAAAATTCAAGAATTATTAGAAAATTTTCTTGATATGTTCTCAGTTGAAGAAAAAATAACTGATGAAAAAATGGAATGTATGCAATTCGGCATTTGTGATTATGCTCCAAAACAACTTGGAGAAATCCCCTATTTTCATTTCTGATTATTTTTATTTTTAAATCAAGCGTTTACTACTTGCAGCGCTTGTTAATAGGTGATTTAGATTAGAGGGGTAAAACCCTCTTTTTTATTGATAAAAGATTTCTTGCTGAGAAGATAATGACTCTAATTATTTCCCAAATTGGGTAAATATCATATATGTATGGAATAGTATTTACCTATGGTGTTATAAGTTTGTTATTACTTAATCAATTTGCATATAGAACTTTTAAAATGAAAACCAAGAAATAATGTAAGTGAAACTCTTAAAACTAACAAAAATTTATTTGCTATAAAAGTATTGAGGCGACGTTCCTCTTTTGCTCTGCAAAGAGATTAAAAAATCCCTATTTGGGAACCAACTTCTAAAAGAGTTTCTCATTTTATAAAATGAATACTTGTAATTCTGCTAACTCAATTAGATTAGGAAAACTTTTAAAAAGTTTTAAATTAACTCCTAATAATAAACAAAAAATAATCAAAGAAGCCCAAAAGGATCATTCAACCTGGTC
>CACNSV010000018.1 GCA_902623195.1 uncultured Prochlorococcus sp.
CAAACTCCTGATAGTCCAAAATGGTTTGAAGGGACTGCTGATGCTGTGCGAAAATATCAATGGTTATTTCAAGAATGGGATGTAGATGAATACTTGATTTTATCAGGAGATCAGTTATATAGAATGGACTACAGCTTATTTGTAAACTATCACAGAAAAAGTGGTGCAGATTTAACTGTTGCTGCTTTGCCTGTTGATGAAATTCAAGCTGAGGGTTTTGGTTTAATGAGGACCGATGATCAAGGCAACATAAAAGAATTTAGTGAAAAACCTACTGGAGAAAAACTAAAAGCAATGGCTGTTGATACTTCAAAACTTGGTTTAACAAAAGAAGCATCTCAGGAAAAACCATATCTTGCTTCTATGGGTATTTATGTTTTTAGTCGAGACACATTATTTGATTTATTGAATAAATTCCCAGACTATACCGATTTTGGAAAGGATATTATTCCAGAGTCACTTAATAGAGGAGATAGCTTAAAAAGTTATGTCTTCAATGATTATTGGGAAGATATAGGGACAATAGGAGCCTTTTTTGAATCGAATCTTGCATTAACTAAGCAACCTAAACCTCCATTTAGTTTTTATGATGAGAAATTTCCAATTTATACAAGACCAAGATATCTACCCCCATCTAAATTAGTAGACGCTCAGATTACAGACTCTATTGTTTGTGAAGGCACTATTCTCAAATCATGTAGTATCTTACATTGTGTTTTAGGAGTAAGAAGTCGTATTGAAAGTGATGCTGTATTAGAAGATACATTGGTAATGGGAGCTGATTTTTTTGAATCATCAGAGGAAAGAATTGAATTAAGGAAGGGTGGCGGAATCCCCCTTGGTGTTGGAGAAGGCTCTACTGTAAAGAGAGCGATACTCGATAAAAATACACGTATTGGCAATAATGTCGTGATAGTTAACAAAGATAGAGTTGAAGAGGCTGATAGACCCGATGAAGGTTTTTACATAAGAAATGGAATCGTAGTTGTTGTGAAAAATACCACAATTACAGATGGAACTATTATCTAAAATATTTTTTACATCCCTTATTGCTGACAAAAGTCCTATTTTTAAAGCAATTTTTTTTAGTTGAAGTAAAAATATACTTATTGAGTTAATTTGTTTTTATGTCCAAGGCACATTTTGGTTTAATAGGTCTTGGAGTTATGGGAGAAAATTTAGTTCTTAATGCAGAAAGAAATGGCTTCTCAAGTGTTGTATTCAATAGGACCTATTCAAAAACTGAAGACTTCCTCAATGGTAGAGGACAAGGGAAAAGTATAGATGGAGCTAAAACAATTCAAGAATTTGTTGACAAACTTGAAAGACCAAGAAGAATTTTAATGATGGTAAAAGCAGGATCCGCTACAGATGCTGTTATAGATAATATCTCAGAATATCTAGAGGAAGGTGATTTATTGATTGATGGTGGTAATTCACAATTCCAAGATACAGAGAGAAGAGTAAAACAGCTTGAAAGTAAAAGCTTTGGGTACATTGGCATGGGAGTATCAGGAGGCTCCAAGGGGGCTCTTGAAGGACCTAGTATGATGCCTGGGGGCACCAAATCTTCATATGATGCTATCGAAAGTTTACTTACAAAAATGGCGGCTAAAGTGGAAGATGGACCTTGTGTAGCATATGTAGGTCCCGGAGGTGCAGGACATTTTGTTAAAACCGTCCATAACGGCATTGAATATGGAATAGAACAAATTCTTGCAGAAGCTTATGACTTAATGAAAAGAATATCTAAGATGAATTGTTTAGAAATGTCAAAAGTTTTTGATTTATGGAATCAAACGGAAGAATTGTCCTCATATTTGGTAGAAATAACAGAAATCTGTTTAAGGGCTAAGGATGAATTAAATGGAGATTATGTTGTTGAAAAGATATTAGATAAGGCTGGTCAAAAAGGAACTGGATTATGGACAGTGGTAAGTGCTCTAGAACTTGGAGTGTCTGTTCCAACAATATATGCTTCTTTAAATGCAAGAGTCATGAGTTCTCTTAAGGAACAGAGAGAAGATTATGAGAGTATTAATCCCTTAGGCGAATTTAATTCTTTTGATCTAGGAAACTTATCAAATGGTATGAAGCCTTTATTCGATGCAGTTGTTTTATCTACGATTGCTAGTTATGCACAAGGTATGGATATCCTTAGAGAGGCCTCAAATGTATATAAATATGATTTAGACATGCAATCAATTGCTCAAATATGGAAAGGTGGTTGCATTATTAGATCAAAACTTTTAAAAAGGATTCAAGATGCTTATAAAATTAATCCAAATTTAAAAAATCTTATATTTGATAGTTGGTTTAATAGTCAAATATCAGCAAAAATCAATAACCTTTCATTTGTTGTTTCCTCTGCAAATAAAGCTGGAATACCCTTGCCATGCATTTCTAGCACTTTAGATTATCTCAATAGTTATAGAACAAGTAGATTGCCACAAAATTTAGTTCAAGCAATGAGAGATTGTTTTGGCTCGCACACCTATGAAAGGGTTGATAGGGATGGTACTTTTCACACTGAATGGTTAAAATGATAGAAAAAAATATAGACAAATATAGATTTTTTATTTTTGAAAATAAATTTAAACTTACTTCCTACATAACAGAATATATTTCAAATAAAATTAAGACCTCATTAAATTTTAATGATCGTTTTAAGTTTTGTGTCTGTGGAGGATCAACGCCAAGAGCAATTTATGAGGAATTATCAAATTTTGATTTACCTTGGCAAGATGTTGATATTTTTTTAGGTGATGAAAGATGTGTTGATCCTCTCTCAGATGAAAGTAATACAAATATGCTTAAAAATTCTCTTCTCAAGAATTATGCTTCAAAAGCATTTTTTTGCGATGTTTTTAAGAATAAAGACTTAAATGATGATTTGGCAAAGCAACAATATCTAAAGACACTAAAAGAAAAGCTTCTTGGTAATCCTCCCATATTTGATTTGACCTTACTTGGACTTGGTGATGATGGTCACACTGCCTCTTTATTCCCTTATAAAGATTTTAATAATGATGACCTCATAATAACTAGTTTTGGTAAAGATTTAAAAAGGATATCTCTTACTCCTAAAATAATTTCTGCTTCTTCAGAAATAGCTTTTTTAGTTACTGGTGCATCAAAAAATTTAGCTTTAAAGAGGTTAATTGACAAGAATGAATCTTCGAGAAGAACGCCAGCAAAATATATAGACTCTAATTCAAAAATTCTTATTTTTTGCGACTCAGATGCATTAAATGAATTAGCTTTTTAGTTAACATCTTTATAGTAATTTTAAATAAATAATGCCTAAGAAAAAAGTCTTATTTGAAAAAGATGGTTTTCAAGATTGGAAATCATTAAATGACACAATTATGGGAGGTAAAAGTGTTGCCATTTGTGAGAATACAAATGCTGGATTACTTTTTAAAGGTAACATAGTTGAAAAAGGAGGTGGATTTGTAAGTTGCCGCTCATCTACATATCAGCCACCTTTAAATTTATCTGAATTTAATACTTTTGAGATCAATATATCTGGAGAAGGAAGAAAATTTAAATTTGCTGTAGCCTGCCAAGATGACTTTCTTGGATTCACTGAATTTATCCCTGGGGGTTTACGATGGATAAAAACTTTTCCTACAAATAAATTTGGGAGTACTATAGTAAAAATTTCATTTAATGATTTAACCCCCTCAATTAGGGCTAATAAAGTAAGCTTCCCATTTAAATTCAAACCTTCAAAAATAAAGCGTCTACAATTATTACATTCTAAATTTGGAGATGAAGGAAAATTAAATGATAATTTTAAACCTGGCAACATAAAAATTTTATTAAAGTCGATAAGTGTTTTTTAAAAATTCATCAGATAATTTAGAAATAATTGTTGCAAAGTCAGCGAATATTATAAATAAGCCTTACATTCACTCAGTTGTAAAAATATCAGGAGAATTCGATATCTCTAAAGATGATGATTTAGATATTACTTTAAATGTTTTATGTAGGGATTCTGATGGTAATAGAATAGAGAGAGATGACTTGGAAATAGAAATCTTTAATTCTAAAAATGAACTAGTTATACTAGTCTCAAAATTAAATTATCCAAATGAGCCGATTTTATGGAGTGGTAATAAAAATTTGTGGATGGATAGTAAATCAGGAAAAAAATGTGAACCACCTAATTACAATTACAGGATGGAAAATCTAGCGACAAGAATAAAAAAATTTATAAATTAAATAATCTTATTTTTCTAAATCAGTTACGGCGCCCAAGCTTGAAGTGCTTACAATTCTTGCGTATTTAGCAAGCACACCCTTTTTATGTTTTGGAAGAGGTCTTTTCCAACTTTTTCTTCTAATTTCTAATTCTTGCTCTGTTAAGGAAACCTCTATTATTTGATTTAATGCATCGACTGTAATAATATCACCCTCCTCAATTAATGCAATATTCCCTCCGACTGCGGCCTCTGGTGCAATATGGCCAACTACTAACCCATATGTTCCTCCACTAAATCTGCCATCTGTAATTAAAGCAACCTTTTCTCCTAATCCCTGGCCAACAATGGCTGATGTTGGAGCTAACATTTCTCTCATTCCAGGGCCACCTACTGGTCCTTCATTTCTAATAACAACTACATCTCCAGCTTTGATTTTGTTTTTAAGTATGGATTCTAAACAGGATTCTTCACTTTCAAAAATTCGGGCGGGGCCTGATAAAACAGGATTTTTAACACCACTTATTTTTGCAACACTTCCTTCTATCGCTAGATTTCCTTTTAGTATTGCCAAATGACCTTTTTTATAGAGAGGATTATCTATAGTCCTAATTACTTTTTGATTATTTGGGGGCTTATCAGGAATATCCTTTAATAATTCTGTAATCGTTTTGCCTTCAATGTTTTTACATTCACCATGAAGCAATCCTGCATTAAGAAGAATCTTCATCACTTGAGGAATACCTCCTGCATTGTGAAGATCAACGGTAACATACTTACCACTTGGTTTTAAATCGCAAATCACTGGTACTTTTTGCCTGATCTTTTCAAAATCATCAATATTTAATTCAACTCCTGCAGTCTTGGCTATTGCGAGCAAATGAAGGACAGCATTCGTTGATCCTCCAACTGCCATAATAACTGCAATGGCATTCTCAAATGCTTTTCTTGTCATTAAATCTAGTGGCCTAATATCTTTTTCAATTGCCTTTACTAAGGTTCTAGCACTTTTTTCTGAACTAAGTTCTTTCTCAAAATCCTCGGCAGCCATTGTAGAGCTATGGGGGAGACTTAATCCTAAAACTTCTATGACAGCAGACATTGTGTTTGCTGTAAACATACCTCCGCAACTTCCTGCTCCTGGAATACAATTTTTCTCAACATCATTTAACCTCTTTTTACTAATTTTTCCTGATGTTAATTGCCCAACAGCCTCAAAAGCACTCACCACTGTTAAATCTTCCCCATCTAATTTGCCTGGTTTAATAGTGCCCCCATATATGAAAATTGAGGGTATATTCATTCTTGCGATAGCAAGCATAGCTCCAGGCATATTTTTATCACAACCCCCAATAGCACAAACCCCATCCATACTTTGTGCATTACAAGCAGTCTCTATAGAATCAGCAATTACTTCTCTAGAAACTAAAGAGTAATGCATACCTTTTGTTCCCATTGAAATCCCATCACTAACTGTTATCGTTCCAAACATTTGAGGCATGGCCCCTGAGGCTCTTATCGCATCCTCTGCTCTTTTTGATAATTTATTTAAACCTATATTGCATGGTGTGATTGTGCTATATCCATTTGCTACTCCAATTATTGGCTTAATAAAGTCTTCATCTCTAAATCCTACGGCTCTTAACATAGATCTATTAGGAGATCTTTGAATGCCTTGAGTAATTGCAGATGATCTTAATTTACTCATTATTTTTGATAACCTCTATATTATTGACCTAACTCCTCCAATTGTCTTCTTACATCAGCAATTGCAGAATTTAATTGTTCAACTTTTTCCTCTAGTTTTTCACCTTGAACAGTATTAACTTTTTCATTTAAATCAATTGCCTCTGATCCGTCTTGAATTCTTGAGGAATACATCATTGCTCTTTGCTTTTTGGTTTCTTTTCTTTTATCCGCTTCTGAAATTAGCCACCATGCTAAGCCAGCAGCCCCTATGAAGGCACCACTAATTAGAGATAAAAGGTTATTTGAGGAAGAATCTCTGTATTCAGTCATTATTAGAATTATCCTATATCTATATACTAGTTCTTTTCTTGAAACTTAGTGCTCAAACGCAACATTGGATCACCAATACCAGGGTTTAAATAGCTTGACTGATCATTTTCAATATCAATACAAGAAGTATATATTTTTTGTTCAGGAAAAAATTTTGCTATTTGATTTAAACCCTCTTTACTGCATATACAACTTATCATTAAAATTCTATTAGATCTTACTCCTAATTTATCTAATCCTTTAAGTAAATCTAGAGAATTATTATCTTTTTTAATTTGACTTGTATAAATAATAATCCCTTCATTATTTTCGATCGCTTTTGGCAATTCTCCCAAGGAAAGAATAGAGTTAGGGATTACTTCTTTTGCCCCATACCAAAGAGTAAGACCTTCTGGAATTTGAGATATTACTCTTATTGGATAATTTGAATTTATAAAAAAAGAATCTTTGGGTCCGCAAAATGTTTCAATTATTTCTTCTTTATAAGGTAGCCAATCTCTCAAGGCCTCATAAGTTAACCATTTCCCAATCTGTTCATAACCTGTTGAGTAAAGGATATCTGGTGTGTTTTTATCTCTTAAAATTGAAAGCCAATGTTTTAACAAAGGATGTGGAGGTACTATTACCTTTAATGACATAGCCATATATTTTCCTCTAAAATAGTAGTGTAATAGAACAATAACTTAGAAACTAAATTACATTTTTCTGATGATTAAATCAATTCGCTTTTCATTAATCAAAAATACATTAATTTATTTAATGATATTTGGGATATTATTTTTCAATTTTGTTAACACAGCTTGGGCTAAAAGACCTCCTGAAATAAGAAATCAACAAGAGCTTGATCTTGAACAAGATATGCATGGTCAAGATTTAAGCGGAAATGAATTTGTTAAGTTTGATTTAAATGGCTTTAACTTTAGTGAGAGTAATCTTCAAGGTGCGGTTTTTAATAATAGTAAGCTTAACAATGCAACATTAAGTGGAGCAGATTTAACGGATGCTCTTGCATATGCTACTGATTTTACAAATGCTGATCTTTCAGATGTTAATTTTACAAATGCACTATTAATGGAGAGTAACTTTGAAGGTGCAAAGATAGATGGAGCGGATTTTACTGACGCTGTACTTAGTAGGATTCAGCAGAAAGAATTATGTAAAAAAGCAAATGGAACAAATAGTGCTACAGGGGAAAGTACAGAATATAGCTTAGGTTGTTAAATATTTAGATGTCATCTCGAATACCTGTAATAGTAATCTCTGGATTCCTAGGATCTGGTAAAACAACATTCCTAAAATACTTAATAGAAAAAACTAATAAAAAATATGGTTTACTTATAAACGAATTTGGGGATATTGGTATAGATGGCGATCTTTTAAAAAACTGTAGCGGCTGTAATGAGGATTCTTCTGAATCAATTATTGAATTAAACAATGGCTGTTTATGTTGCACAGTGCAAGATGATTTTGTCCCATCTATACAAACCTTATTAAAAACAAATATAGATCTCGATGCCATAATTATTGAGACAAGCGGTCTCGCTCTTCCGATTCCACTCTTAAAAGCTTTAAGTTGGCCTGAAATAAGAACTTCAATTTACTTAGATTTTGTTATTTCTACTGTAAACGGTGAATCAATGGTAAATGGATTACCAATTAATGATTTATATTCAATTAAAACTCAATATAAAGATACTAAAAAGATTGATCATTTTTCCTCAATAGAAGAATTATTTAAAGAGCAACTAGAAGTTGCTGATATTGTTCTAATCTCAAGATCTGATCTTATTTCTGAAAAACAATTTAATCTTATAAAAGAAGATTTGAAGAGAAAAGTAAAACCTAATGTTCCTATTATCAAATCTTTTAAAGGTGAGACAAATTTAGGATATATACTTGATTCAAATATTAAAAATAAAAATTATGAAGAAACTTTCACTCAGGAACATAATCATACTCATGCCAAGATTTTTTCAGATTTTATAAAAACTGGTTATTTCTTAGAAAAAAATCAATTTGAATTTGAAATGAGCCAAATTCTAAAAGAAGTAAATATATTGAGAATTAAAGGGAGAGTTTGGATCCCTCAAAAAAGCTTACCGCTTCAAGTACAAATTGTTGGTAGAAAGATTAATACTTGGTATGAAAAGGTTGATTTAAAATCAGTTTCCCCTCCAAAAAATGGCGGAATGGAATTAATTATGATTGGTTTTGAAAAAGATAACTTTATTTTTATAAAAAATAAAATTAAAGACAAATTTAATATTTTGAATGATCCAAAATAAGAAAAAAATTTTATAGTACACAATCGAAATAGATCATAATTTCAACACATTTAATGAAAGATTCAGAAGTTTTACCTGTATCCAGAGTTTGCTCCGATCTAATTAATCAAACAAGGATTTCATGTGAAAAATGCGGGGGCAGTGGCAATGTTAAAACTCCAGAAAATTCTCGCAGAACATGTTTATCATGCTTTGGAAAAGGGTATAAATATAAAAAATAATTTTTAAATACAAAAAAATAAATATTTGTTTATTAATTAAATGTTTCTTTTTCTTTATTGTGAATTAATCTTCAATAAGAACTAATTTTTAAATTGAATCAATTTGAAGCAAAAGTTTCGATAAGGCTTAGGCCCTCTGTTCTTGACCCGGCAGGTGAAGCAATCAAATCAGCAGCAAGCAAACTAGGAGTAGAGGGAATTAATTCTTTGAGAATTGGAAAATTGATAGAAGTTAATTTAGAAGCTAAAGATGAAAAAGAAGCTAAGGAAAAGATTGAATTATTATGCGATAGATTATTTGCAAACAAAGTAATTGAAAATTTTGATTACGATTTAAAAGAAGTAAATGAGTAATTTTACTGTTGGTATAGTTGTTTTCCCTGGTTCTAACTGCGATCGTGATATGTTTTGGGCTCTAGAGGGTTGTCTTGGTATCAAAACTAAATTTATTTGGCATGAATCCTCTGATATATCTGGAGTCGATTCCATAGTATTGCCAGGAGGTTTTAGTTATGGAGATTATCTGAGGTGTGGTGCAGTTGCAAGATTCTCTTCTTTAATAAATTCTTTGGATGACTTTGTCAAAACAGGTAGAAGGGTTATAGGTATTTGTAATGGATTTCAAATTCTAACTGAATCTGGATTTTTACCAGGAGCATTAACAACTAATAAGAATTTAGATTTTATTTGCAATGATTGTGAATTGGAAATTATTACCTCTAAAGGTTCCTGGTTTAATAGCTCCAACAATAAAATAAATTTACCAATAGCTCACGGCGAAGGTAGATATTTTTGTGATGAAGATACTTTTAAAGAATTATCAGATAATGATTTAATAGCACTTCGTTATTTAAGTAACCCAAATGGTTCCTCTTATGATATCGCTGGAGTTATAAATAAGGAAGGCAATGTGCTTGGTTTAATGCCACATCCTGAAAGAGCATGTGATGGTACTCTTGGCGGAAATGATGGGTTATTTACTTTGAAATCATTAATAGAGTTTTCATAAAAAAATCGCCCGTCAAAAGGCGATTTTATAGTGTAATAATCTCTTTATTATTAGTATTTGTATCCAGCTACAAATAACTGCTCATCTGAAGAAGGCTGTGATCCTGGAACATAAGCACCTTTTGATGCTTCTGAATTAGCTTGCGCACGGGCAATTAATGCTTTCTGACCAGCCTCGATGTCTGATCCCTTCCAAGCTTTTAGACATGAATGTTGAAGTGCTCTTCCATATGAGAATGAAACATTCCACATGGCCTTTCTGTAAAGGTTATTCATGTTGTTTAAGTAAACAGAGGCCGCTTCCTCACTTAATCCACCAGATAGGAAAACTATTCCTGGAACAGATGCAGGTACACATCTTTCCATAGTTCTAATGGTTAGTTCCGCAACTTTTTGAGGATCTGCTTTGTCTGAACAATCTGCTCCGTTTACTGTCATAGATGGTTTAAGTAATGTTCCTTCTAGTAAAACGCCATTAGTCTGACAAGCTTTATAGACCTGTTTAATTACTTCTTCTTGAACTTCAGCTGTTTTTTCGATTGTATGATCACCATCCATTAGAATTTCAGGCTCAATAATTGGAACTAATCCAGCTTCTTGAACTGATCTTGCATATCTTGCAAGACCCCATGCATTTTCTTGTATTGATAAGTTGGAAGGGCAACCATCAGACGTTATTTGTAAAACTGCTCTCCATTTAGCAAATCTTGCACCTTGTTCGTAATATTTTGCTGCTCTTTCAACTAGTCCATCAAGGCCAGAACAGAAAGTCTCAACATCATTTCCACCTGGAAGTGGATTTAAACCTTTATCAACCTTAATTCCAGGTATTATTCCAAGGTCATTTAATTTCTTAACCATTGGTTCACCATCAGGATGATTTTGGAAGAGTGTTTCTTCAAATAAAATCGCTCCACTAATATATTTTCCTAAATCTTTAGTTGTGAAGAGCATTCCTCTATAAGCTTTTCTGTTCTCTTCAGTATTTTCAACGCCGATACCAGCTAGTCTCTTGCCAACAGTCTTTGTGGATTCATCCACAGCTAAAATACCTTTTCCTTTTGAGGCGAGTAACTGTGCGTTTTCTTTAAGTTCTTTTGCGTAATAATTTAATGCCATACGATGAATAAAACGAATAATTGATTTTTTCAGAATATGGCGAATTATAAAAATAAATATAATACTTAGTCAAGTATAATATTTTACTTCAGAAAATTCCTTGCTTTATTTCTGTCTTTAAACCTGAGTAGGCAGACTGCTTAATTCCTTCGGAAACTTTTTGACTTATCAGTCCCTCACTTAATCCTGGAACTACAGGTCTTCCACTGATAATACTTTCTGCCCAAAGGGAGTGAATACCTTTAACCGGAGCAATTCTTCCATCAGCCCAGGTCTTCTCAAAATTAAATTCATCTTTAGGAATAATATTATTCAACTTATTTTCATTATCTGAATAATGTAAACCGAAACCATGCACATAATCTTTTTGATTATCACTTTTGAGAAATAAAGAACCATCACTACCATAAATTTCTAAGTTAAAGCCGCTCCCGTTTCTAGAAACGGATGATAATGAAAGTTGGCACGGCAATGATGCTCCGAGATAATTTTTAATCTCAATGTTCGCTAAACAGATATCTTCACTAGTAACATCTAACATCTGATTTGATTTTGGTCTTTTAGTTATTGAGGTTGAAATTTGGGCAGATACATTTATTGGATCTCCAAAAAACCAATGCAACATATCAAAGGCATGAGTACCCAATGCACCAATCACTCCTCCACCTTTTTCAGATAATGAGTACCAATTCCATTCTCTTTCTGGATTAGAGCGACTACTCATAATCCAATCTAATTTAATTAAAAAAATATTTCCAACTTTATTTTGATCAATAATTTCCTTCGCTTGAAGAAAATGAGGGACAACACGATATTCAAAATCTACACAAACACTTAAATTATCTCTCAATGCAATCCTTTGAAGAATTTCAATCTCCTCACTTGTAATTGCTACTGGTTTTTCTAGAAGTAAATGTTTCTTATTTTTAAGAGCTTCTTTAGCTAATTCAAATCTTGATTCAGGTGGAGTTGCAATTATTATTCCATCAATATTATTGTTTGAAATTAATTGATCCCAATCGCAATAACACTTAAGTCCATATTTATTTTCTATCTCTTCCTTTTTACTTTCTTTATGATGAAAAAATGAATATGCATTTAAGTTTTCTGAGTATTGTAATGCTGGTAAGTGAACAGAAGCCCCAAATCCAGTTCCCGCAATAGCAATATTTAATTTATTCATTTATGTATTAATCTCACTACAACTTTTATCAATAACTACATCTATTAATTCATCATCATTTGAGGTTTTCCACTGTGCTTTAAAATTTGGAATACCATTAACAGAGATATCTTTATATTCCTTAGTTTCACAATTAATTCGCATAACATATAAGTTTGTTTCGCCTTTAACTTTTTCTTTATTCGGATTTTGAAAATACTTTGTAAGTACACTTATTTCATTATCTTTTTTTTTTCTAATACTTCCTAAATCTATCCATTCTTTTCCATCATTATTTTCTTTTAAAAGAAGCCAATCGACTTCTCCAATAGCCGAAGCTTTTTGAACTAAATTGAATAAATTTAATGAAAAGATAGTAATTACCAATAATAAAAATTTAAAAATTTTATTCATAATTTATAATTTATTGGCTAATTTTTTAACACCATGAATCTTAAGTATTTTTGTCAATGTACTTTTAAGATTTTTCCTATTCACAATTATATCTACGAAACCATGTTCAAGGAGATATTCTGCTGTCTGAAAATTATCAGGTAATTTTTCTCTAAGTGTTTGTTCGATTACTCTTCTTCCTGCAAAACCAATAAGGGCTTTTGGTTCAGCAAGTATTAAATCGCCTAGCATTGCAAAACTTGCAGTTACCCCTCCAGTAGTAGGGTGAGTTAACAAGGGCATATAAAGTAAATTTCTTGAACGATGTTTTTCTAATGCACCAGAAATTTTCGCCATTTGCATAAGGCTTAACATTCCCTCTTGCATTCTAGCCCCTCCTGATGCGCAAACTATTAACAATGGGTATCCCTCTAAGGTTGCTCTCTCAATTATTCTTGTTATTTTCTCGCCAACGACAGAACCCATTGATCCACCCATAAAACGAAAATCCATGACAGCTAAAGCTAAGGGCAACTTGTTTATTGTGCATAAACCAGTAATAACACCATCTTTTAACCCTGTCCCTGCTTGACTTTCTCTTATTCTATCGGAATAAGACCTCCTATCTTTAAAACCTAATGGGTCAATAGGACTTAAATCTTTATCTAATTCATTAAAGGAATCCTTATCAGAAATAATATTAATTCTCTCATCACTATTTATCCTATTGTGATGATTACAATTTCCACAAACATTTAGATTTGAAATTAAATCTTTCCTATAAACAACTTGAGTGCATTCTGAGCATTTAACCCATAATCCATCACTATCATCTGTTTCTTGAGATACTTTCCCAACAAATTGATCTTTTCTTCTTGCCGCAAACCAATCGAATAATGACACAATATTAGTCTAATTGTTCTTATTTAAAGCGAAAATAGGTCCAATAATCAAGAAATGTTCAATTTTATTCAACTATTTTTTAATTAATTTTTAAGAAGATTTCTTTTCTTCAATTAATCTGTGAATAATTGGAGTTAAAATTAACTCCATTGCAAATCCCATTTTTCCTCCATTAACAACAATACTTGTTGGACTTGACATGAAAGAATCATTTATCATTCCAAGTAAATATTGAAAATCTATGCCCCACTTTTCTCTAGCTCCTTTTCGAAAATGAATAATTACAAAACTTTCATCAGGTGTTGGAATATTTCTACAAATAAAGGGGTTTGAAGTATCAATAGTTGGAATTCTCTGGAAATTAATATCAGTTTTACTAAATTGCGGACAGATATGATTTATGTAATCTGGCATTCTTCTCAAAATAGTATCAACAATTGTTTCTGCTGAGTACCCTCTTTCAGCATTGTCTCTATGTATCTTTTGAATCCATTCTAAATTTGTAATTGGAACAACACCTACTAGTAAATCAGCATATGACGCTACATCATAACCATCTCCAACTACGCCTCCATGTAGCCCTTCATAAAAGAGCACATCAGTTCCTTTAGGAATCTCTTCCCAAGGCGTAAATTGCCCAGGTTCGAGATTTGTTCCTAATCTTGTATTGTGCTCCTCGGCTTCTTCTGCGCTATGAAGATAATATCTCTTTTTACCTCCACCTGTTTCACCGTAAATTTTAAAAAGTTCTTCTAACTCATCGAACAAATTTGCTTCTGGCCCAAAATGGGAAAAGTTCTCCCCTTTAGCCAATGAATCAGCCATTGCTTTTTTCATTGGTAATCTCTCAAATCTGTGATAGCTATCTCCTTCAACCACAGCGGGGACAATATCTTCTCTAGCGAATATATGCTCAAATGCTCTTTTGACAGTGCTAGTCCCTGCGCCTGATGATCCTGTTACGGCTACTACTGGATGATTTTTTGACATTTTTAAAAAACAACAATATAGAGATTCTGACAGGTCATATGCATTTTTTTTCAAATTATTAATTTTATAAATTAAATTTCTTCAATTATTTTTTCTCCCATTTTGCTACAACTTATAATTTCACTCTGACCATCGTCTAAATCAGATGTTCTAAATCCTTTAGAAAGTACATTATCTATTGCTAATTCAAGATTATCAGCCGCATGAATTTCATTGAGTCCAATCCTCAATAACATTGCAGTTGACAAAGCCATGGCGATTGGATTTGCAATATCTTGTCCTGCAATGTCTGGAGCTGAACCATGAACTGGTTCAAAAACTCCTGGGCCAGCATTATTTAATGATGCTGAAGGTAACATTCCAATGGATCCTGTTAACATAGCAGCTAAGTCACTTAATATATCTCCAAAAATATTATTAGTAAGTATTACATCAAATTGTGAGGGGTCTCTAATTAATTGCATAGCTGCGTTGTCAACATACATATTAGATAAATGAATTTCTTCATAATTACTAGCTAAATTTTCTACTGTTTTTCTCCAGAGTTGACTTACTTCAAGGACATTTGCCTTATCAACTGAACAAATTTTATTATTTCTTTTTTTAGCTATTTGTATGGCAACCTCTGTTATCCTTTCAATTTCATCAGTGGTATAAACCATAGTGTTAAAAGCCCTTTCTTTATTTTTATTTTTAATTATTCCTCTTGGTTCTCCAAAATAAATTCCGCTTGTGAGCTCTCTAACTACTACCAAATCAACGTTTGTAATAATTTCTTTTTTTAAACTACTAGCTTCTATGAGTGAATTTCTAATTTTTACAGGTCTAATATTTGCAAAAAGATTTAAATCAGATCTTAACTTTAATAAACCAGATTCTGGTCTTAATTCTCTTGGTAATTGATCATATTTACTATCTCCTACACATGCGAGTAAAACAGCTTCGCAAGATTTACATTTATCCAAAGTAATTTTAGGTGCTGGATCTTCAAACTTTTCAAAGGCAATGCCTCCAAATAACTCCTCTTCAATTTCAAGATTGAAATTAAATTTATCTGATAATTTTAATAATATTTTTTTTGATACTTCAGATATCTCAGGTCCTATTCCATCGCCTGAAAGTAATACAATTTTATGCGTTGTCATTTTGGTTTATTTTTTTAAAGAATAAATTATTTCTTGTCTAATTGTCTAAGCTTTTTAGCTAATTCAGGTAATTTCTTAAAAACACTTGAGCTTCTTAGCCATGATTTATTTTGCATAGCTGGAAATCCACTTATAACCTCTCCATCATTAATATCACAGTGAATTCCACATTTTGAGCTTGCGATTACATTATTTCCAACTTTAACTCTATTGTTAACACCGACTTGTCCAGCAAGTATTACTCCATCTCCAATTATCGCTCCTCCGGCGATGCCTACCTGAGCAGCAAATGCACAGTTTTTACCAATATTTACTCCATGACCTATTTGGACTAAATTATCAATTTTTGTTCCATCACCAATTTCTGTAAATCCTACAGCGGGTCTATCAACACAACAATTAGTACCAATTTCTACTTCATTATTTAGTATAACTCCACCTGTTTGAGGCATTTTTTTCCACTTCCCATTTTGTGGAATAAAGCCAAAGCCTTCTGAGCCAATTACAGTATTAGAGTTAATAATACAATTATTTTTAATTATTGTATTTTGATAAATTACACAGTTTGGAAAAAATATATTATTGTCACCAATTTCTACATTTTCAGAAATAACTACACCTGGAAAAATGTAATTATTCGATCCAATAATTGAATTTTCCCCAATAATTACATTTGGTCCTACATAACAATCTATTCCAATAACACTACTTTTCGCTATATTTGCGGAATCATCAATGCCCTTTTTCCTCTTAAATTTTGTTTCAAATATATTTAAAATTTCTGCAAATGCAACTCTTGGATTTTCCACAATAATAATTGAAGTTTTTCTTTTTTTTATTTCTTCAATTAATAGTTCATTTTTTCCAACAATAATAGCCGATACATCTGTTGTATAAATAAAATCTCTTAATTTATTATTCTCTTCTAAAAAAGTAATCTCATTTTTGGATGCATTTTCTAGTGAAGCTGCGCTTTTTATATTTATCTCTTCAATATTTTCAGATGATATGAAACCTGAATTTCCTTTTTTGATTAGATCAATAATTTTACTTAGTAACATATCATTAATTGAAATCTAGAAAAGGACAAGAACGTCTCTATGTACGACTATTTGTGAAGATGATTTTTTAATTTTATTATTCAAAATAGAAGTTATAGAATCGCTACTCATAGAAGTGATTCCTTTAGCAACTTGTTTTTCATCTTTATTCAAAATTCTTACAGGTTGATTAGCTGAAAAATTACCAATAGTATTAATAATACCTACAAGTAATAAAGAAGCACCTTTATTTTGGATAGCAAAGCAAGCTCCATCATCAACTATTATATCTCCAACTGATTGAATGGCATGAGATAACCAACTTTTTTTATTCCCAATAGGTTTATCGCATGGATAAAAAATAGTACCAATTTTCTCATTATTAAATATTTTTTTTAAGTTTTGATTATCTCTACCATCAGCGAGTTGAACTGTTACACCTCCTTTTGTAGCTATTTCAGCAGCAATTAGTTTAGTAGTAATTCCTCCAGTGCCCCATCCTCTTTTTAAGTCTCCAAGATTATTGGAATTAATATTGGAGGATTTTATTTCATTTAGTTGGATATCATCATGTACTTCTCTAATTGGCGTTGCATCAATATTTTCTTTAGGGTCTTTGGAGTAGAGATTATTAATATCTGTCAGTAGAATTAATTTTTTTGCATTAATTGCCAAAGCTACTAATGCAGACAAAGTATCATTATCCCCATATTTTAATTCTTCATTTGCGATAGTGTCATTTTCATTAACTATTGGTATAACATTTAAATCTATTAATTTCCTTAACGTTTTAGATGCATTTTCAAATGATTTTCGTGTATTAAAATCAGCTTTTGTAATAAGTATTTGAGCGATATTTTTCTTAAATTTATTCATTTCTTTTTCATATAAAGTCATTAAATTAACTTGACCAATTGCTGCTATTGCTTGCAAATGACTAAGTTCATTAGGCCTGTTTTTTAATGATAATTTTTTGCAACCTAATCCAACAGCTCCGCTTGTTACTATGACAACTTTATTTTCTTTTGATATAAAATCACTAATAGATTCACAGAAACTTTCAATTACGTTTTCTGTAGAGTTTTTTTCTGATCCTCGTATGATACTTGTTCCTATTTTTACTACCCAAACTTCCATCAAAATAAAAATAAAGAAATAAACTTTTCAAAAAATAATGTTGTATTGAATTTTAAAGGCAGCCCTTTTTTATTTAACCGCTGAATAAGAATTGTCTTTATTTTACATCTATTTCCGACAATAATATCAGTAAAAAGCCTATCTCCAACAATCGCAATATTATTTTTATCTTTATTTAAAATATTTATAATTTCTAATGTATTTTTAATTCGGGGTTTTAGTGCTCTATGTTTATATTTGATTCCTAATTCCTTTCCGATTTTGGAAATCCGTTTTTCAGATGGATTGTTACTGATTAAATATAGGTCGAACATTTCTTTTGACCTAATAATCCAATTTTTTACTCTAACAGGAATAATTTTTGAATTTCTGCTCAACAAGGTACCATCTACATCAATTAAAAGAGAGGTAATTCCTCGTTCATGTAATTGAGAATGCGATAATTTATAAATAGGTAATTTTGTATCCCAATATATTTTTGTCAAAGAACTATTCATTAATTTAGTATGAATTTTTTTCTAATTCGGATTCTATAAGTGGTTGTACTCTATCAAACTCTTCATCTTCTACTAATATTGCTCCATTTTCTACTATTTTTGCAACTATGAAAAAAGGATCAAGAGGTACATATAATCCATATTCATCATTGTGGACATTGAAATTTACTAATAGTTCGTATGTTTCACTTTCATCCTTATTAACTTCATCCTCTTCTAGGTCATCATAAACAGGTTCTTCTAACTCCCCTGAAACAGTTAAAGTAACTGCTGATCTAACCAGGCTTAAATCATGCTCTTGAAGAACTGCATCTGCATTTTGCAGTATTTGTTCATTCTTCTCAATCTTTTCTATTAAAACAGGTTCATCTTTTTCATTAATCTTAAAAAGTGTAACTGGAGTATC
>CACNSV010000019.1 GCA_902623195.1 uncultured Prochlorococcus sp.
GATGCTTTTGGGGTGCAGAAAAATGCTTTTGGAAACTTCCTGGAGTTATAACTACTTCTGTAGGTTATTCTGGTGGCAAAACGATTAATCCTTCATACAATGAAGTTTGCTCTGGTTTTACAGGACACGCTGAAGTGGTAAAAGTGGTTTGGGATAAAAAGGTTATAGACATTAGCGATTTATTGAAAATGTTTTGGGAATGTCATGATCCTACACAAAAAAATAGACAAGGAAATGATTTTGGAACTCAATATCGATCTGCTATCTATTTCAATAATATAAACCAACAAGAAATAATCATTAACAGTCAACAAGCGTATCAAAAAGCATTAGAAAAAAATAACTTTGGAAAAATTGAAACTGAAATTAAAAAAATAAATAAATATTTTTATGCTGAAGAATATCACCAACAATATCTTGCTTCAGTTGGGAGTAGGCAATATTGCTCAGCATCTCCGACAAAAATTAATTTAAAGTACTTTGAAAAATGCAATTACAAATTAAGAGAGGAAATATGGGAAAACTTTAACTGGGAAGTTGATAAATGTGTCTTAATATCTAATAATGAGCCATTACTTTAAAATATAAACATATGTTTTAAACATCAAAAAAAATAAAAATATATATTTTTTTATTTTCAAATTTAATTTGATTAATAAAAAAATAATTAAAAATAATTATAAAAAAGCTTTCCTGATTTAAAAAAAAATTAATTACGATATACGATAATTAATGTATCGGGGCGTAGCGCAGTTTGGTAGCGCACCACTTTGGGGTAGTGGGGGTCGTGGGTTCAAATCCCGCCGTTCCGATATTAATCTTTATTATCATTGCTAATTAAAGAATTATATAGTTTATATGAACTAATACCAACTGCTAAAAAAGTAAAAGATGAAAAAAATATTAAGACTCCTAAAGTTAAATTTGAGACTTCTACTTCCCCTAACTGAAAAGCTAAAAAATTATACATTTTTAAATATAAGCTCTTAAAGATTAGCATAAATAAAGTAAATATCTTTTATTAAATGAGTTCCCAGAATAAAATTAATAGACCAAAAAATAATTTATAAAATATAAAAATTTTTAGACCTTTCATTGAGATATATCTTATTAAAAATTTAATTGAAATCAATGAAGTTATAAAAGCTGATATCAAAGCAACGCAGAGAGGTCCATAAGATATATAAATATTCCCTTGAATTGAACTAAAAATTTCAACAAAAGCAGCTAATGATATTGCTGGTATTCCAAGCATAAATGAAAATTTTGCAGCATCAATTCTCTTCCAACCGAGTAACAAGGCGGTACTTATAGTTATTCCTGATCTAGAAACACCTGGAATTATTGCGAAAGACTGGGCTAAACCTATAAGGAAACTATTAATAAAACTATGATTTTCTAATGTTATATCTTTATTTTTTATTAATTGTGATAAATACATTAAAAAAGCTGTAAAGATTGAAATGATACCAATTAATAACTTTGAGCGAAGATATGATTCATAAAACTGAGGTATTATAAATTTTAAAAATGCGCCTATAATTATAATAGAAATTGAACCTATTAATATTGAAATGAATAATTTATTTTTAAAGAAATAATTATTTACTAAGGAAATACCTTTAGTGGTTCTAATATCATTTCTAAAATATACTAATAAAGCAAAAACACTTGCAATCTGAACTATTGCGGAAAGAGAGGAGCCTGGATCTTGTAAACCGAAAAATTCAGACAAAACTTTTAAGTGGGCGCTACTACTAATTGGCAAAAATTCAGTTAAACCTTGTATTATTCCATAAAATAAATATTTAAGATAATTCAAGAAAGATTCTTATAAAGTGTTTTGTTTTAGTATAAGGAGAATTATTTTAAAAAATAATTTTTTAACCAATTTCTAAAATAAAATGACTTCAAGATTAATTTTTAAATTTCTATTTATATTGGGAGTTTTGAATTTTGCAAACCCAATAAATGCGAATTATTGGTTAGTTATAGGTACGTATAGACAAGGACCCAGTGGAAGACCTGAAGTAAGTGGCATAACAAGTCCATCTCTATATTCTTTACCTATGAAAGATTTAGAAACTTGTTTAATAGCAGGTGAAAAAATCACAAACGAAATATACAAACCTGTTTGGCAATTTGATAGTAAATGGACTTGTATTTTTGGAGGTAACTATTAAATAATTTATCTTTTGACATCATGAGCACAACCATCACCCTTATAATTATCACTTTCGTAAAAGTTACTTTTAGTGCCAAAGTAAGCAGTTAATAAAACGAAAGGGAAACAAAAAAAGAAAAGTACCGTTGTTAATTCCATATTTAAAGTATAAGAGCATTTAGAGAAAATGCTCTTTATATTTACCAAAAATTTATTTAGTAATCTTTTGGTCCTTTTATCCCTAGGTAGAAAAAAGCTGCAAGTCCTGTTAATAATAAAGCACCTGTTAAAGCTGCGGATGGAACAAATCCACCTATAGCAAAAGAAGAGAAGTTATACATTAAATATTTAAATTATCTTTATAAATAATATCAATATTTTATAGTCATATTAAGCAAAATATCGAGTCGAGGATATTTAAAATTTATTTCTTAAATATTCAAAGAAACACTTATTAATTCTCGATTTTCATTTAATATGATCATATATTTAGAATTTACTTCACTAAAACATTCTTGAGGAATTGAACAATTTAACATTCTAAGGAAATTTGTTAATTGATTATCAACTAAAGCATTACCTTTTATTTTTAACATTTCATTCTCTTGATTAGATTTCCATTTATTCATATAAGAAAAATCTTTTGGCCTTATTTGCCAAATCTTCTCAAATAATTGCCAAATTTTCAAATAATCATTTAAGTTTTTTTGTATTTTTGATCTATATTCTATTTCTCTTTTATAGAGTGGTGGTTCTACATTCTCTTTAAGGATACTTTGAGATGATTTTTTATTTACACCTAAGAACCAACCTTCTAAAATTAAAATTTCAGGAAAATCTAATTTCCAATAGCTTCTATCGCCTAGTCCATTTCTTAATGACTTGTCAAAAACGGGATAATTAAATTTTCCAGTATTCTTCCATTCTAAAATTTTTTCTTCAATTAAATTGATTGAATGAGTACCAGGGAAGCCTCTTGACACATTCCATGGATTATTTTTAATAGCTATATTCATTTCTGAAGAAGGCAAGTAAAAATCATCCAGAGAGACTACAGTAGCTTTAATATCCATTTTTAATAAAAGCCTCTCAATTAGTAAACCAAGGGTTGTTTTTCCTGTTCCAGGTAGAGCTGATAAGCCAATAACTAATCTTCTTTGGCTGTATTTTTTTAAAGTATAAATATCATATAGTATTGGTAAAATAACACCCCAAAGCCAATCATCTCTATAATTGTCTTTATAAAACGAAGACACATATGACAAGATCTCTCTTTGATTTCCCCAAAAATTTATCCATTCATCCAGTTTCATTTCTGAAATATCTTTAATTAATTTTTCATATTTATCTAAGGGGAACTTTATTTTTTCTAATTTCATAATGGAATTAATTATTCAATAATTTTGTAACAAGTTTAAAAACCTCTTCTTTCCATCCATATCCATGAGGTTTTTTAGAAATACAAACATCTGTTCCTTTTAATTGATTTAAAAGTATTTGATTTGGTCCTTTAATTCCTGAAATAACAATTTTATACTTAGAATTATTTAAAAGAGGTAAATCATTTGGAGAATCCCCTAAACCAATTATTTGTGCATTGAAATTTTTGTTTTTATTTAAAAGTTTTTTAATAGCTATTCCTTTGTTAGAGTTTTTAGAAAGCAAATGACTCATTCTATTTCCTCTAAAGATTTCAACATCATATATTTGACAAAGTCTCTTTAAATCTTTATCAAAAATATCTGGTGGGTTAAGAAATGGCATACTCCAATGCCGATCTCTCATTAATTTTAAAGATTCCCCCTCAAGTCCTGTTAAATTTGTAGCTTCATCATCATTTAATGTATTAAGAGGTCTTAATTTAAAATTAATATTTTCAGAAAGATTATTTAAAATTTTCTCCAAAATTGTATAACTTTTACCTAATATAATTTCCCATTCTTTGCCATTAGAATATTCACCATATATTGCACCACCATTTTCAACTATATAAGGATCTTTAAGATTTAGATCATTTCTAATAATCTTTACTTCAGATTTAGTTTTACTAGTACAAAGAATTACTGGAATTCCTAGTCTTTGCAACCAGGCGATAGTCTCTTTTGCTGGTGTTAAATCATAAAAATGATCCATGAGTGTTCCATCAACATCAGATACTATCCAAATTCTTGACTTATTCATTTATTCTTTCCAATCCATAAGACTTGAAAAGGATCAAGGACAAAATTTAAATTATCATATTCTCTGCCAGATAGATAATCGCAATAATTACTTGCATCCTTTAAATAGAAATTATAAGAATCATCAATAGAAAAATCCAATTTATTATCAGTAATATTATGTATTGCAATTATTGAACTATTTTCATCTCCCCTCTGAATCGCTACGATATCACTTCTACTTTTCGTTAAGCATTTCATTTCTACAGATGGATGAAATGATTTAATTTTTGATCTTATTTTCATAGCTTTACTTAAAATTTTTAAATTTTTGCTTGCTATTGAATTTTTATCCTCTAATTTTATTAATAATTTATCAAAGTCAAATTTTTCTCGATTTAAATCTCTTCTTTCCCCAGTCATAGAGAATCTTTTAATATCATTTTCAGATCCTAATAAAGCTGGCAAATAGAAAGCTGGGATACCTTTTAATGCCATTACTAGAAGCTGAGATAAAATAAACCTTTCTTGCTGAAAACGTTTAGAGTCTCTACTTGAATCCTCCATAGCACTCCACCAACTTATATTTAACTCATATGGCTTATCTTCTCCATTAAATAATCTTCTATGACTAACTAATCCCCCCCTTTTTTCACAACTAATTAATAGTCTTTTTATTCGGTCTTCATTCATTAAACCTTCCAGAGGCCTCAAACCTACTCCATCATGAGAAGCAGTGAAATTAAAAAGAGTTGTATTCTCTGGTAACACTGGCCAATTATAAATCCATGTATTTAATATATCGGCACGCGAAGTAACTACAGCCTCTAACAAAAGAGGTGGAAGTGGAAAATTATATGCCATATGAGCTTCATCTTCTGACTCAAGATAAGAAAGATTTTCCTTTTGAGGAACATTTGTCTCAGTTATTAAAACTCCATCACTTAAGAGGCTAGAAAGTTTTATTCTCAATACTTTTACTATTAAATGAGCTTTTGGGAGATTTAAACAAGTAGTTCCAGATTGTTTCCAAATAAATCCTACTGCATCTAACCTAAACCACTTAATTCCATTATTAATATATAAAATAACTAAATTTAAAAATTCTAAAAGCATTCTGGGATTTTGCCAATTTAAATCAACTTGATCAGGTCCGAAGGTTGTCCATACCTGCTTCGGGCCTTCATTTGTATTGATTTGAGAGAATAATGAAGAACTTCTTGGTCTAATTACATTATTCCAATCTAAGTCTTTTGAAGGTGCAAAAATATTAGATAAACCAGGTTCTTGTCCTTTTTTAAACTGTTGAACCCATGGATGAGAAGACGAAACATGATTAAGAACTAAATCAGCCATCAAAATATATTTTTTAGATAATCTTTCTAAATCATTCCATTTACCAAATTTTTCATCTAATAATTTATGACTCGAAACAGCAAATCCACCATCACTTGTTGACCTTAAGAAAGGAAGTATATGGACTACTTTAGATAATTGATGAAAATACTTTTCAAGAATTATATTTAAAGTAACTAAAGTTGGCTCACCTTCTCTTTGAACTGAATCAGCATAAGTTATTAATACAGAATGACTTTGGTTCCATGGAATTATTTTTTTTTCATTTATAAAACAAGAATTATTTTGATACTGAATAAGTATCTTTGATAACTGAGATAAAACAATATTTAATTCTTCGCTATCATAATCATGGTAGATTATCTCCAGCAATTCCTTAAGATTATATCTATCTAAATTTTTATTTAAATAATTTTTCATTACTTTGAACAAATCTTCGAAGTTATTACTATTCTGCACATCAAATAGCAAATGGACTTTCAACAAGGATTAATCACAACAATTCATGAATATGGTATTACGAAAGATTTAATCAACGAATTAAATAATGGGTTAAAGAATAGACCTACTGCGATATTAATTCCTTGCTTATATGAAGAGTTTGAAAGACCTGCTCTGAAATCTATAAAAGAAGTTCTAAAAAATTTAAATGGACTAAATGAGCTTGTAATAGCTTTATCAGCTAAGTCAAAAGAGCAAGTTAAATCAGCAAAATCTTTTTTTGAGTCAATGCCTTTTCCCGTTCATTTACAATGGACGAATTCTCCTTCAGTAATAGAACTTCTCAAATCTCAAGAAAAAAATGGTCTTGAATTACTGGGGACTCCTGGAAAAGGATGGGCAGTTTGGCAAGGGATAGGAGTTGCTACTAGAAAATCTGATGTTGTTGCATTATTTGATGCTGATATAAGAACTTTCAGTTCACTATATCCGTCAAAAATGATTTTACCTTTATTAGATGATTCATACGGTATATCATATGTAAAGGCTTTTTATAGCAGATTATCTCTAGAAACGAATCAATTACAGGGCAGAGCAACAAGGTTATTTGTTGGACCATTATTAGATAGTTTAGAGCAATTGGTTGGCAAAGGTCCATTTCTGCAATATCTTCAGTCATTTAGATATCCATTAGCTGGAGAATTCGCATTTACTAAAGATCTTGCAATGAATTTAAGAATTCCATGCGACTGGGGTTTAGAGATAGGTCTTCTTTCAGAGGTTTATAGGAATGTAAGAACATCAAAAATCGCACAAGTAGATTTAGGGCTATTTGATCATAAACATAAAACAATTGGATCATCTTCAAAAGATGGGCTGCAAAGAATGTGTACTGAAATTTTGTCAAGTGTTTTGCGAGGATTAATGGAGCACCAAGCAGAAACTTTAACTAATACAAAATTATCAACATTAGAAGTTCTTTATAAAAGGTTTGGGGAAGATAGAGTAAAGCAATTTGGATTAGACTCTGCGATAAACAAAATTCCATATGATAGGCATGAAGAGGAACTATCTGTACAAAAATTTGCAAAATTACTTAGACCTGCGACTGAAAATTTTCTTAGAAGTCCAGTTACACAGCAATTACCTAGTTGGTCACGCGTCCTATCCTGCGAGAAGCGTCTTCAAGAAGATTTAGCGATTTCTGGTACTAAAGATATAGTTATTAAACAATAAAGAATTTACAAATATTTTTTTAATTCTCACACCTTATAAGATCTATACTATTCGGATGATCATGGATATATTTATTAAATTCCATAGCTAATGTCCTCGCTTCAAATGCATCAAAAGCGTAAAAGCAATTTTCTAAACGTATATTATTAAAATTTCTATAATGAACAGTGTATGGTTTTAAATTAAGAGTTTTTGAGTTCTTTAAATTATTCATTTTGCATAAATACCTATTCAAAACTTGCAATAAATAAATAAACTAAGGAATAAAATTTGTTGTAATCAATATATAAGCTTTAATAAATTAAGGTTAATGTTTCATTTTTTGAGACATATCGTTAGATCTTTCATTATTATTTTTTTTCCCTTCTATTAAAAAAACAAATTTAGATAAAATTTTTCCAAAAAAAGGATACCAAAAATTATTATAAAGAAATTTGAACATTTTTAAGCCACCAAATATGAATCAGCATAGGCTCCTGACTTACGAGATTCTCTATAATCCTTTAGATTATAAAGCTCTAGAGAATCAAAAAGATACTGCATTAATAAAAAATCTAGCTCACCTTTTAATAAATTTTCTTTAGATGAAATAATATCATCTACAAACAAATCAAAAGATTCTAGTTCTTTATTCATCCTCTAAATAAAAATTATCATTAATATAACTTAATTCAATTATAAGTCAATCATTTAGATAAAAAAAACTAAAAATAAACAAGAAAAATATAAATTTAAATACAATGAAATTAATTTTAGAGGTTAAATTCTATAAAAAAATGAAGACATTATGTTTTATATAGAAGTAAAAGAAAGTTTTAAATACGTAAAATTAACCTTAGAACAAAATATTTAAGACAGAATAAAATTTCTTAATTTCAGATCTTAACCAACATTTAGTTTATAAAATTAAAATTAAGGAATATTCAAAACATATATGGTTTAAAGGTAGTAGATATAGATAATTTTTAATTTAACTAAAAAAACAATTGAAGGATATTATATGAATAGTTTTCAATTAGCTAAATTACAAATATCATGTCTGATTTACTTCAAAAGGATTTAGGTTCAACTTTATTATCTATTACTGTTTTACTTGGATGGCTTGGCATAGCATTTGTTTTATTAAGGATATTGACAATTTCAATAAAAAGGATCCTTGAAGCAGTATTCAAGCTTTCAAATAAAAAATAAAACTTTTATTCTATATTTTTGCACTCATATTTTATTCAGATATGGTATTTTAAATTTATGGAATTTTTAGATTTAGTAAAAGTAGGTTCTCCTGTAAATATTAATGTTAGTCTCTCCAAAGACAGATTATCTACTAAAACACTTAATGCAATTAAGGATAGTTCCAGTTTTAGAGTAAAGGATTTTAAGCTAACTGATGGTAAAGGAGTTGGGGTCATTGTAGAGTTTTCAAATGGAGATGAAGAATGGTTTTTTGAAAACGAAATTGAAATACTTGATGAAAACGGCAAAATAATTCCAAGAAAAGATGTGATAGATAAAAACATATTTTTTAGTAATTTATTAAAAGATATAAAATATAAGCCGAAAACCAATTTTAAGGAACTTATTAATCCTATTAACTTTTTTTCTTGGTTAATTTACTCTTTTAAAGATATTTTTTAATAACTAGAAAAAAATAATATAGACAATATAATCTCGCATTTATGCCAGAAAATTAGTTAAATTGATAAAAATAATAAAAAATGAGAAAAAATATAATTGAAGTTAAAGATATAACGAAATCTTTTTCTATTTCTGCCAAAAGTCCTGGTATAAAAGGTACTCTAAGACATTTTTTTAAGAGAAAAACAATTGAAAAAAAGGTAGTTAAAAATATTAATTTTGAAATAAAAGAAGGAGAAATAGTTGGATTTCTAGGTGCTAATGGAGCAGGTAAAACTACCATACTTAAAATACTATGTGGTTTACTTTATCCATCAAATGGATATATTTCAGTCGCGGGATCACGGCCTTTTGAGAGGGAAGCATCATTTTTAGAAAAAATTACTTTAATAATGGGACAAAAGCAACAACTTATTTGGGATATACCACCTATAGATTCCTTTTATTTAAATGCCTCAATATACGGGATAGAAAAAAAAGAAGCCATAAAAAGAATTAAAGAATTATCTGAAATGCTTGAAATAGAATCTGAACTTTATTTACCTGTCAGGAAACTATCATTAGGTCAACGTATGAAAGCTGAATTACTAGCTGCACTAATACATAAACCTAGTATTTTATTTTTGGATGAACCTACATTGGGACTTGATATAAATGCTCAAGCAAATTTGAGAAAATTTCTTCAAATTTATAATAAACAAACTGGTGCAACAATCCTATTAACTAGCCACTACATGAAGGATATAACTTACCTTTGTAAAAGAGTAATCTGTATTCATGAAGGTTATATTACATATGATGGAAAACTTGAGAAATTACTAAAAAAGCTTTCACCAAATAAAGACGTATCAATTATATGTAGATCTAGAAAAGATATAGAAAATTTAAAAGCATTGAACTTGGAGATAAAAAATATTAACGATAATCAAATCACCTTCACAATAAACAAGTTAGATTTCAAAAATACCCTAAAAAAAATATTAAATAAATATGATATTGAGGACTTGCAAATTACTGAACCTCCAATTGATGAGGTAATTGGAAAGATTTTAATAAATAAAAAATAAAATGAAAAATTTAATCTATAAATTCAGTACTTTATTCAAAACTCAATATGCAAATATGCTTGAATATAGAGCAGAAATTGCTTTATGGGCTATTTCAGGAGTTATTCCATTTTTCATGTTGAATATATGGACAAATAATGGATTAAACGAATCAATAAATATTAGTAGTGTAATGCTTTCTAGATATTTTTTAAGTGCATTTTTTGTTAGACAATTTTCTGTAGTTTGGATTGTATTCACATTTGAAGAAGATGCTCTTTTAGGTAGGGTATCTCCATATTTAATTCAACCTTTACATCCTTTCATAAGATATTTTGCTCAACACATTGCGGAACAAATAACAAGGTTTCCTTTTGCATTAGTAATTGCAATATTTTTTTTTATATTTAATCCACAAAGTTTATGGATTCCCTCTTTGTCAACAATAATAATTTCATTAGTATCTACTTTTTTTTCATTTTTAATTCAGTTTCTTATGCAATCAATAATAGCTAGCCTATGTTTCTGGACAGAGAAAGCAAGCTCAATTGAAAAATTATTATTTATTCCTACATTATTTCTTTCTGGATTATTAGCTCCAGTTTCATCTTTTCCTAATTATGTAAAGTCTTGGGTTTATGTAACACCTTTTCCTTATTTAATAGATTTCCCTGCAAGTATTTTATCTGGAAATCAAGCCAATATAATTGAAGGCATCTTTATTCAACTTTTATGGATTATGTTATTTTTCTGTATTTTTAAAAAAGTATGGAAATCTGGAACAAAAAAATTTACGGCTATGGGTTTATGAATATAAAAAAGTATTTAAAAGTTTATTCTTATTTTAATTATTCTTCTTTTTCTATTGAATTGGAGTACAAAATTAATTTATTTATTGATTTATTAACTTCTATATTAGGACTTATTGGAAGCGTTTTTTTACTATCTATATTTTTCACAAATACAGATAAGATAGGTGGATGGAATTTTAACCAAGCATTAATAATACAAGGTATTTATACTATTTTAAATGGAGTTACTAATACTTGGTTTAATCCTAATTTAAAGGAAATTGTAAAATATATAAGAGAAGGAACTTTAGATTATGTTTTACTTAAGCCTATAGATAGCCAGTTTTGGATTTCTTTTAAGAGAATTTCGCCTACAGGATTAATAGAAATTTTATTAGGTTTTTTTGTTATCAGTTATTGTTTTTATATAAATAATATAACTTTAAATATCTGGTCTTTTATTTTATTAACAATAACATTAATTTGCTCAATCTTAATACTATATAGTTTGTGGTTTTTAATATCCACAACTACTATTTGGTTTGTTAAAACTTGGAACGCTACTGAAGTTTTAAGATCTTTTTTGTACATGGGTAGATTTCCAATGGATTCATTTTCCTTTTCTTTAAGAATATTTTTTAGCACTGTTATACCAATAACTTTTATAACAACTATTCCATCAGAAGTTTTACTGGGTTTATCTCCTGCATGGAAAATAATTTTAGAAGTTTTAGTATCTATTACCTTTTTTATTTTCTCTAGGAAATTTTGGAAATTTGCTCTAAGATTCTATACTTCTGCTTCAAGTTAATAAAATTCAAACACTGAATTCTCTACAAAAATCCCATACCTTTTGCTTCTTTAATTGTTTAGTCAACTTAAATAATTTTTTAAAGTTTCTTTGTGATTTATCTACAATAATTAATTTACAAAGATAATTAATTTCGTAATATCTGGTTAACTTATTAATTCTTAATGAAATATTTGTAAAAATAATGGCAATAAAAGTAATTATTGATATTGCTAACGATAATGACAATTTATCTGAAAATCTATTTTGATCAGTTTTTATCTCAAATTTCATTATTCCATAATATATTTTGGGCATTTAACAGCGGCTACAGCAATAGCAGCTACTTTAAAATTATCAGACTTTTCAATTACATTTTTGACTTTTAAAGGTCCAAATTCATGGCTGGCATCACTATATGCTAGAAGCAAGGACTTATAACTATCATAGCCAATATCTTTATATTCACAAAAATTATTTCCAACTAAATTTAATAGTGTCAACAGACTTAATTCAACCATAACTTTTAATTGAAAAGTATTTTTTTGAATATTACATTGAAAATAAAGTAATTCAAGAAAAAACGTAAATAATAAAATATTTAAGCAATTTTACAAAATTTGAAATAAATTAATAATGTTATAGAACTGACATACAATTAGAAAGGAAGTACTATATGTGGTGTTTTACTAATAAATCAATTCCACTATAGGTGGGGGCTTGCAATTTAACTGGATTTGGTTTAAAAATATAGTTCCCCATCACCAGGCTTCACAGTTGTGAAGCTTTTTTTTTTTACTAAAAATTTTTTTCATTAAATAGGTCTAACTATAAATATAAAAATAGAAAATTAATCCTCATTTTTTATAAATAATTCTCAATACAAGTTTTTTAATAGATTAGATTTTTGAGAAGAAATTACTCATCAAATTCATTATTAACATTTTTTCTTTAATATTTAAGTATTACTTAATAAAAAAAATAAAAATTTGACTAATAATGTTAAACCAATTAAAAAACATAAGCATGTAAAAAGTTTCTTGATAAATTTATTTCCCTTTAAATTTGATAAATGTGCACCACTAAATCCTCCAAGAAATGAACCCAAAATTAAAATACTTAAAATATTCAAGGGCAAATTTCCTATTTTACTAAGAGCTATAGCTCCTGCTGCATTCCAAAAGATACCTACAGTTAGAAAAGTAATACTAATTGAACTTAGGAAATCAAGACCGAATGTATTAATTAATAAAATAGTTATTAGTAAACCTGTTCCAGAAGATATTGAGCCATTTAGGATTCCAATAATAAACGATATTAAATTAAATTTAAGATAAGTAAATAATCCAATTTTCTTTTGAATAGATATTATTCCTAAATTAGGCTTAATAAAGGAATAAATTCCAAGTACAATAGTGAAAATTCCTAATAATAAATACAAATATTCATTAGATATTAATGCGACAATAAATGTTCCTAAAATTACTCCTGGGATACCAAATATTAATAATTGAAAAATTATAAAATAATTTTTTTTTAAATTTTTATAATTTCTAATTGAACCACCAATTCCTAGTGCTACAGTGGCAATCTTATGAGCCGCAAGTGCTTTATAATAAGGTAATCCAAATATTATTAATGCTGGTAATTGAATTAAACCTGCACCCCCTCCTGCAATTGAGGAATATACATTAGATAAGTATGAAATAAAAAAAATTATAAATTTACTAACAATATTTAAATTTTGATTATCAAAAGAATCCAAAACAAATATATTCATTTTAATTATCAAATAAATTTAATTATAATTGTGTTTAATGAATCAAAATCAAATTTATTATTGAGTTTAAAATCAAAAAGAAGTCAAATTTGCTATTATTGTTTAGAAATTAGTTTTTATAAATGCATAAACAAGATGCTATTTATTTAGAACAATTGTGTCCCAAGTTAAATAATAAAAATTGGAGAGAATCATTACATAAAATCACGAGAAACAAATGTATTTATTGTGGATCAAATTCAGAATCAATTGATCACTTATATCCTAGATCAAAAGGGGGAGAGACTATTACTAGCAATTGCGTACCTTGCTGTCTATCTTGTAATGGTAAAAAATCTGATAATGATGCTCTTGAATGGTACCGTAAACAAAACTTTTATGATCCAAGAAGAGCCATGGCTGTTAGAGCTTGGTATAACAATGATTTAAAATTAGCTTTTTTATTACTCGGTTATGTTAATTGAATTTTGTAAATATTTAAATTTTTAATAAATGTTATGCCAATAGTTTCTTTTTAATATATTTAATTTAAATATATTTGATCAGAAGTATTATTTTTATAACTTTGTGTATAGTTATCTTTCCATATCAAAGGAGAATCAATAACTTTTCTTTCTGGCGACTTTACAGAAAAAATTAGTCCGAATATAAAAAATATAGTAACTAAGATTATGATAATTACATTTCTATCAGTTATATTTTTCATGTATACAAATTAACCTGATAATTTCTTATTGGGTGTAGTTTTTTCATTAATCTCTAAAAAATACTTCTTAAAATAATTAATACCTTCTTTCCCTGTAAGACCAAAAGACCATCCACATTTATTTATAACTTTAATAGATATTTGATTTGCAAGATCATCTTTTAATATAAACTTTTTTTGAGGATTGATAGAAAAAGCTACAATATTTTCTGTTTCGATAATTGCTGACCGCATTGCTTGGTCTTTAGAAAAGCCACTTTCAATTCCTTTACAGTACTTATTTGAAAAATTATTAGAAATTCTATTCCTTAGAGCAATTGCACTTGGATTAGTAGCAGTAGAAGAAAATCCTTGAATTGGATTAATTACAAGAATACTAAGAATTATTAAACTAATAAATACTTTGAACAATTTAAATGTTTATCAGTAATTTTATAATAAATTAAATAACAAAATTTTGAAGTTTTATAGCATCAAATGATTTAATTTTTAAAATATTTAAATTTCAATTTATTAATAATAACCATATTTTTTATTTCTATCAGCCATAGTTAATAATAATATTTTCTTAATAATGAATAATATTTTTGCGACATTACTATTTTTCCCAGATTGGACTAATGGGTTTCCCTCAGATTTTCTAATACTTCATTTTTTTATTGGAGCAATATTTATTCCTTTTATCATGATTAACAGAAGGGCAAGAAACTTTGACAAAAAAAATCCTGAGGCATATCTAAATGGTTATAAAGATTTTAATAATTCAACTTACTTTGGCTACGAAGAGATAAATTAATTAAAATAAATTTTACATACTATGATATGAAAGAAAATGTAGATCTCACAGTTTTCAGTCCAACAGCCCCATTGGGAATATTTATAATTATTTGTGGTTTAATTTTTAGTTCAATAGTTTTCTATATAATTTATGCTGTAAGCACAAATAAAGAATCATTAGAAGATAAAAAAATGCGTGATAAAAGAAATATTATTCAAAAGGAAAAAATTAACAGATTATTTCCTAAGAAAAAATAGATTTGACAATTTTTATTTTATAAAGGTATTTATTAGTAATTAATACCGCTAAATCAATTGGGTCAAAAAACATTTTTTCAACCTCAGTAAAGCTAAACATTCTCAAAACTTAATATTATCAAGGCAAAATTTTTTTTGTGAGAAAAAGGAAAAAAAAATAAATTTTAAATAAAGAATACTTTACATAATTATTTAAAAAAATCTTTTTTTTAAAATCGCTTTAACATATGTTTATAAGTAGGAAAACTAACTTTGATAAACAGAAATTTATACCTAATTCTTGCTAGTGGAGAAATAAATGGAGTAGGTTTTTGGTTAATTGATAAAATTTATAATGATTTTACAAATATAGAAAATAGATATTTGTTAGAATGTCACAGAAAAGAATTAATAGCAGAGGAATCTGCAAAAGATATATTATTCGCGATAAATCTTAATCTTAATAATTTAATGAGTGATTTAAATAGAGAAGGATTTAATATCGAAAAGCCTCCCAAAGGTATATCGTTTAATGTACCTTTAAAAGTTATGGAAGATATTTTTGATTTTTGGATAGAAACTTATAAAAATAAGAATTCTTGGCAAACTTCGTTAGGATTACTAAAAATAAAAAAGAGAATTTCACTTTCAAGCATAATAAAAAGTGAAGCAATTAAAAGTCATGTTAAAGATTTAGCATTAACCATTGAGAAACTTCATACTTATAGACCAATTACTCCAGAAAAATATAAAAATAAAGATCCGATGTGGAAATAACAATAATTAAAAATTTAGTGATCAAAAGAATTAAAATTTTTTGTGACTTATAATTAATTTTATTTAAGTAAAATGAGTAACAATTTTTCATTCAGTGAAGATGAGATGAACGGAATTGTTGAAGATACCTATAAAAATATAATAAATGAATGTAGCAATCTTATAAAAGAAACAAAATGTCCAAATGAACAAATTATTGCTTTATTAAGTTTAGTGGCATCAACTTATACTCCTACTCTTTCTAAAGAATAATTAGTAAAATTTTATGAATTAAATATAATATCATTAATAATTCTTAGAAATATTGGATTAAGAGAATTTAAAGATCGTGATTAATTTTTAATAAAATTTGTTTACTAAACATAATCAAAATTTAAATTACAGGTAAAAGTTACATTTTATTCATAGAAAAATCTTAAATGAAATCAAGTTAAACATAAAATTAACTTTTTTGTATAATAAGTTATGTTTACATTTTCTTAATAAGGTTTTAAAACAGCGAATAAATAAATGTTATGAGTTTATAAAATAATATTTCTTTAAAAATATTCAACCAAACTTAAATCATAAATCGGACATTTTAAGTGATATAATAAACTTTTATTATTTCTTATTTTGACACAAGTAACTGTAGGCGAAAACGAAGGGATTGAGTCTGCTTTAAGACGATTTAAGAGACAGGTGTCTAAAGCTGGTATATTTGCAGATCTTAAAAGGCTTAGACATCATGAAACACCAATTGAAAAATATAAAAGAAAACTTCAGCAAAGAAGAAAAGCAAGAAGAAGATAATAGTAAAATTATTTTCAATTGAATGAGGACATTTAAAAACTTAAAAATTTATACTATGATTTAATTATCTAATAATTCCAATATATTAATTGAAACATTTTAAGATAACCAATAAAATTTTTAGATCTTAAACTTTGCTACCTACTTAAGATTTGTAATCTTTTAATTTTTTTACTAGATTTATACCAACTCCAGGAACGGCTAAAAGGTCTTCCTCTTTTGCTGAAAGAATGTCCTTTGTAGATTTAAACCCAGCTTCATAAAATGCCTTCGCACTTTTTGCTCCAACACCAGGAATTGAAGTAAAACTTTCAATTAAAAGTTTAACTTCTTGTTTTTTTCCCTTAGCAGGCTTTGTTGCTTTGGTTGTTTTTGAGGATTTTGTTAATTTTGTTGTTTTTGAAACTTTCTTAGGCTTAGAAGTCTTTGAAATTGATTTTTTGCCAAAGATTGTTTTTAATTTATTTAAGATTCTGGTAAACATTTAATCAATTAAGTAATTAATAAAATCTAAAGTCAAAT
>CACNSV010000020.1 GCA_902623195.1 uncultured Prochlorococcus sp.
CATATAATACTTTTACGGAAAATTATCAAAAACATTGCAAACTAGAGGATTAATACTTTTTGATATAGATGGCGTTATAAGAGATGTAACAAATAGTTATAGACTCTCAGTACAAAAAACTGTACTTAAATTTTGTAATTGGGAACCAACTACTTATGATATTGATGCACTAAAGAATGAAGGCATATGGAATAATGATTGGGATTTAACACTTGAACTTATTAAAAGATTTATTAATCAAAATAAACTATCTTTGAAACCTCCTACAAGAGATAAAGTCATAAAGAATTTTGAGAAACTTTACTTTGGTTGTAATCCGAACGAAAATTATCTGAAATGGTCTGGGTTTATAAATAACGAAAAACTTTTAATAGATAAGAATTTTTTTAATTTTCTTACCTTAAATGAAATTAAATGGGGTTTTGTAAGTGGCGCAGAGCTACCCTCAGCTAAATTTATTTTAGAAAATAGACTTAAGCTTCATAATCCACCTTTAATAGCTATGAACGATGCACCAGACAAACCAAACCCTGAAGGTTTTCTAAAGTTAGCAAATAGTTTATTAGAGGAAGATTTTGGCCGCAATTGTCCTCCAGTCGCATATGTTGGTGATACGATTGCTGATATTCAAACAATCCTAAATGCTCGAGAGTTTCACCCTTCTCAAAGATTCATAAGCATAGGTGTAACACCTCCTCATTTACAAACTCTAAAGAACTCACACAAACAATCTCAATATGAATCTAAACTTAAAGCTGCAGGAGCAGATTTTATAATAAGATCCCTAATTGATCTAAAAAAATTTCATAAAGAATTATTTAAAACATAATATTTTATTTTTAAATGACTAAATTTTTTTATTTATTTAACTGAGGGAAAAATTAGTGATGGCGATATCAGAGCAAAATAAAATGTTTTACTAATTCTGACCTAGAAGAAAGCTTATTAGCAAAAAAACAAATTATTTGGTTTTAATTGGCACAACGTATAATTCCCTTAATGCGAATAATCTAAAATTTAACAATTCACTATCATGTCTGTTAATAATTTAAATTCAGTTAGAAAATTATTGATATTAGGTAATGGATGGTTTGTAGGGAAAATACCATTAGAGTATATTGGTCGTCATTCATGTAGTGGAGCGATATTAGATGAGGAAGATTTTGAATTGGAAGAAGGCAATGAAGAAGTTGAACATGAATTCTTAAGTTTTTCAAATTCTATGTATATGATTCTAAAAAATTTAAATAATAAAAAAGAAGAAAGGTTTGAATTTAGGCATTTAAAAAAATTAGGAATTTATAAAGGTGATTTAAATCCCGAGGATTTAATTTTGACAAATTCTTTTGAGAAAACCAAAAAATATACTATTAATCACTGGGAAGCTGATGATGAGGAATATTATATGGAATTTCAAGATTCCTGGAAAGGTATATATGGTGAATTTACTTTCCAAAAAGGTGAAATATTTGATTTACAGCAGTTTGAATTTAATGTTCAGAAATTAGATATTGGTCTTAATTTTTATGAATGGGTATGTCAGGTTAGATATATAGGTAAGTCAAGAGAAACAGGGAAGATAAATAAAGGCAAAAGAAAAAAAAGGCTGAGAATTAAACATTTGAGATAATTTTAAAATTTTAAAAATAATTTTTTCATAGAGCAATTAAATATAGACACATTATTGAAGTAAATGCACCATTAAGAGGAAGTAGATTCCCACATATACATCCTTCTACACATAACAACTATCTAAGAAATATTGGTTATCAGAATAAGATGGTTGCTCATGGTTAGAGAACTATTGCTTTAACTAATGGTCAAGAACAATTAGGAGCAGACTATGAAATTATTCAAAGACAGATGGTTCATCTAGTGGGTGAAAAGGTTAGAAGAGCATACGATCATTCAAAGATGCTAAAAGAAAGAAAAGAGTTTCTTGAAAACTGGGGAAACTTATTGGTTAAGCAAGGATTATTGCTGTAATAAATTTGCTATAAAACTATTGAGGCAACATTCCTCTTTTGCTCTGCAAAGAGATTAAAAAAATCCCTTCTAGGAAACCAACTTCTAGGAGGGTTTCTCATTTTTAATTAGGTTATGAAGAAGAAAAAAAAGTGGAAATGTAAAAAGAAGAAATGTTCAGCATGGAAAGGTGGCAAGTGTAATTGCCATAATTGAAGGTTAAACCTTGAAAATACACATATAAACCAACCAGAATAAAATATTTCGAGTAGTATTTTAAAAAATTTTCCTTTAATGGTTGGATTGAATAAGTAAGAGAATAATGGATAAAACTAACACTTGGTTAATTAGAGTATTTGCTGTTGTTCTTATTTGTGTTTCCCTTATCGCATTTCTAAATTCACAAAAGAAACCATCCTTACTCCGTTCAAAACCTAGTATTGAGGATTTGGAATATAAAGCATTCTTACTCCGTCCAAAACCTAGTATTGAGGATTTGGAATATAAAGCATTAGATAAGAAAAGGGCAAATGCTGAATTTGCTGCAAAAAGAGATTTTACAGACTATGAAAAATATGGAAGTATAATTTTTTGCAATGCTTCATTCAATAGTCGGATTGAATCAGCAAACTATTCAAAACAAATGGAAAAATATATTTCAGGAAAAGAAGCAGATTTATCAGAATGGGATACTGCTATAAAAGATTATGAAAACGAAAGAGCAAAATGTAGAGACTTTAATCCTTGAATTGATGATTTACTCCTTTTATATGGGTGTTTTATAGATACAGGCACACATCACTCCATAATATGAGGATATACTGTTGTTCCCAATGCTACTTTTGTTTTTAGATAAAAGTAATTATTTATTTATTAAAAAATTTCATTCGAAATAGATCAAGCATTGATTATTGGTTGGATGGTCTTTGCACTCTTTATCCCAAAACTCTTTACTCTTCATTGAATATCTGATGTAATCCATCTCATTAAATTTTCTATTGAGAATAGTAAATGGAGTTTTAAGTTTCATAAGATCTCCTTGATCTCTATTTATATTTTCACCCAATTTTCTTCAAATTAAAATGGTAGTTTTTGCTCAAGTAATAATGCTTTGTGGAACTCTACACTATATTTCTCTATTTGATAGGAGTAGTAAGAATACAGAAGTCATAGGAACTTCAAAGCACCACTTATTTAGGAAAAGAAGTTCAAGACTCGAAATGGGCAAACAAATGCCCCTTTATTTTTATCATTTAAAACAAATGTATGACCATAAAAGTATCGTAATGAACATTTCAAGATAATGCTTTCATAAAAAAAGACCCTATTTCTAGAGGTCTTTTTCTGGTTACACTGAATCAAGTGTTTCCTTGTTCCCACTGATTCAGTAAAACCACTCCTACACACATGATTAATTTATGCCATATATTCTTTTTCTGTGGAAGGAGGTAATGGAATTTCACTTAACTGTCACATGTGCCAATAACAAAATAAGTCATTAAAAAACACCCTAATCTTTTGAATCGGGGCGTTTAATAATCAGAAATTAGTGTGTGAGGAGTTTTCTGATGTTATTAATCTAATCTTTAAAGTATCAAATAATTGCATTATTAATAACTAATTAATTTTTTGTTGATTTTGAATTAATTTAAAGAAACTTAATTTGCATTCTCATCAAACTTCGCTTAGATAAGTTTCCATAGAAAATGTTGGTTAGATTAATTAGAAAAATATATTAATTAAGTAGGAAATCTAATTACTTTCCTATTTGTGAAACCATAACTTTCTTGAGTTCCTTTTGATATGCATCTTTGCTTAAGAGTATGATATCTTTAATCGAGAATTTATTTAATAATGACATTGTTATTTGTGGAAATTGCTTTGTAGATGATCACATAAGTTCTCAATTCTTTTAAAACGCATACCAATTTGTACTTCAACTATGTAAGATCTTTTTAGTGAACACGTGTGGGAATAACTGATGGATATTGACTACACTTTAAAATTGATTAAAACAGCTTAAAACAATGGAATTTTTATTAAATTTATATAGGAGAAAGGGTGTGGGGTTGCTTCTGAAGTAGAATGGTAGAAACAGTATTGGTTTCGGTTATATGAATAAAGTAATTGGTTACAGTCGCAAAAGCACTTCAAAGCAAAGTAATGCTGATGGAGTAGAAGCATTAAAGCAAGCAGGATGTGAGGTTGTATTTGAGGAGATTGTATCTACAAGGAAGGCAGAAAAAGACAGACCAGAACTAATGAAATGTTTGACATCACTAAGAAAAGGAGACACTTTAAAACTCACTTCATTATCAAGACTTGGAAGAACTCAAAGAGAAGTAATTAATCGATTACATGAACTACAGGCAGAGGGAGTAAACGTAATTACGCTTGATGGTTTGATTAATACTGAAGCACTTGGAAAGTTTGCACCTGTTCTCATTGGATTACTTACTGGATTAAATGAAGTAGAGAGGGAACTCACCCAGGAGAGAACAATTCAGAGTGTTGAGTATCGGAGAAAAACAGGTGGCAACTTAGGTGGGAGACCTAAGACATCCCCTAAAAAGGAAAAATTAGTTTTAAGACTAAGAGAAGAAGGAGATTCTTTACGATCAATCCAAGAGCAAACTGGTGTTGCAGTAAAAACCATTAGAAGAATTATAGCTGATAATGAAAAGGCAGAGGTGGCGATCAAATGACAAAATGGGATGATACTTCTTGGCAGAAAGAGTTTTTGGAAATGAAGTCACATTCACTTTCAGATATAAAATTGCTAACCGAAGGGGTAAAAGGATTGAAAGGTGCTTGGCGTTTGGGTGTTTTGCACGTTGAATACAAAAAATTAAAGAAAAAACAGGAGGAAGAGCAATGAAAGAGATAATAGATTGGGAAAAGGAATTATTAGAGAGTGGTAAATTTAACGATAAATTTTCAAAGAATCTTCTTGAGCATGGTGCAAAGAATTTTATGCAAGGGATCTATCTTGGTTATATGTATTACAGATGGAGAAAGATAAGAGGTTTAGATAAAGATGATCCAGTAGAGAATAAAGGTCAAATGCAATCATCATTCAAAGATTTTGAAAACAAGATCAAATAATCAGTCATAGATTTTGATGGAAATATAATCCTAATTAAATGTTTCAAAGAAATTGGGTTTAGAAGAAAATGATTTCTATAAGAGTGTAAATGAGAAATTTGATGAAGAAGATTATCAAGGAGCAATTGATGATTATTCAAAAATAATTGAATTAGATCCTAAGAATGTATATGCGTAGACGCAGAGAGGAGATACAAAATTTAGTCTAAAAGATTATTAAAAAATATTCCCACAACAAATAATATTCCCAGCAACAGACTTATTGAAAAAGATTACTATCAGTTAATTCTCCCTCAAAACAAAGATTTGTCTTCCCACAACAATCTCCACAACACAAACTCAATTCTATATGGCAAACCATGAACACTCATAGTACTCCAAAACAGGCATTTTTAGACTGCAGCTGACTTTTAGACCCTTATAACACTTCCTGATAACCCAAGAACACGGAGAGAGAGTAATTCTTCCAGAATCCTTGTGCCTGCCTATGACTTCTCTTGAATTAACTTTTGGAGAGAAGTCGGAATAATTATCCCCTCATCACTAACGTTTTACTAAGAGTGTAAATCTCACTAAAATAAGTTAATCATTTAACGAATATCTCTTTAAATTTTGCGAAATATAAACATAAATTTAGTAATTATTTTTTTAATAAATAAATTTAGTGTTTTTGATTATAAAAATATCTTGCTCTATATTCCATAACATATTATTACTTTTTGCCCAATTAACATAAAAATCAAGTGAAGGATAATTTTCCATATCTATATGAGAACATCGAATATCATCGATTAATATAACTACATTATTAAATTGACTTATATATTTAGAAATAGTTTCTAATTCATAAATAATTGGGGTATCTTTATTTCCTTGAAAAGTAATGCCAGCACTATAGTGACCATCCAACCAAAAGCAAATATCACCAGTTAAAGATTTGCAGATGCTTTCCAAGCAATCTTCGGAACATCCATTATGAAAAATTATATTTTTGAATCCTTTTAAATTATGACGAGCGATTTGCAAACATTCTTTAGATGGTTCAATTGTATGAACAATAGGAAATCTTTCAGATAATATTGAAGTCGTTGATCCCAAATAAGTACCTGTCTCTACCCAAGTCGCATTATCAATAGCATGTCTAAGTAAAACAGATTGCTTAACAAAATGAGGAGAAGGGGAGGTGAATCTTTCTTTTTTATACCAAATAAATAATTTCCTTAATTTTTGCAACTCATAAATCAAAACAAATTTTGTTTTTAAAAAAACACTTATTGGACCAATATAATTTTTAAGATATTTCTTTAACGACAATTTTTTATAAAAATTTTTTATAAACTAGCTTATCAATATAAATAAAGTCAATTATTCTTCAAAAAACAAAATCATATCAAATCCATGCACTAATTCACGTAAAGAGGTATTTGACCATAACCCTTGATCATCCACATAACTTCTCTTTAACTGACTTTTTGGTAGATATAAAGCTAATTATCCCCCAATTATCTGAAACTTCTTGTATCATATGAATGCTCTTGATCTCTCCAAAACTACTACATGGTAGATATAGCATTATATTTGGACGGTATATGATCTTCTCTAATTTCGTTTAAGGACGGAGAGAGAGTTCAATAGAATGAACAAAATGGAAGCAAATAAAATAAGATTGGAGGATTTCCTACCCTGAATCCTACCCTCTATGTTTTTACTTGAATTTAACCCAAATATTTTAAAGATTTGGAACCAACATAATCGCCAAGAATCGTTTGCAAAACTGAAGTTTTGTGCTATATTAAGATCAATACAAATTAAGAGTAAACTCTTGGAGTAAAAAGAATATTTTCAAAAAAACTTACATTTAATAATTCAATATCATGACTAATACTGAGTAAATTTTCTTGCGTTTTCCGCAAGTCATTAAAAAGACCAAATTTTCTAAATCGACTATTAATCGCAGAGAAAAAGTCGGCAAATTCCCTCAAAGAATCAAATGGGGATGCATTGTTTTTTGGAACTCATATGAAATAGAAAAATTCATGAAAGATCCTAATGGATACAAAGTTTGAGGTAAAAAATAATGAACCATCAGCAACTAAAGGCACTGACTCCAGAATTAAAACCATACAAGAGAGGTTTAGGAGGTGGATTATCAATTCTTGTAGATCCAAAAGGTAGAAAGTATTTCACAGGGAGAATAAAAGGGCAAAGTTTATGGATCGGAACTTTTGGAGATAAACCATCTCAACAAAGTCTTTCTGGAGCGAGGAAAAAATTTGATGAAATTAAAAAATACTGCTACCTGAACAACATTTCTTATCGTGATTACAAAAGAACACAATCAAAAGCAAAACTTGAATCTTGGAATTTAATAGATGCAATAAATCATTTTCATGAAATTAAAAAGTCTCAAAATAAAGAAACTACTCTTAAGGAGAATACAAGAAAATTAAATAGGGTTTTATCTTTTATTGATGGGGAGACACCTCTCTCAGAGTTGGAAATTAGCAGAGGTGGAAAAGAAATTATTGAAGATGTAATTACCAAGATTGAGAAAGGAGGTAGAAATGGGAGTGCTGTTGATGAAGCAAAGCGTTGCAGAAACTTACTAAAACAAGTTTTTTTCGCTGCTGAAGATATTGGAAAAATGAAACAAGATGAGAACCCTGCTTACAGGAGAGTTTTTAGATTTCATAAAGTAACTCATCATCCAACAGTTACATGTAAAGAAGTTCCAGAAGTATTGAGCAAAGTCTCTTTAAATACCTGCAACTCTCATCAGATCACTCAATTAGCAACAAAACTTGTATTAATGACCTTTCTGAGATCTGGAGCATTAACAAGACTTGAATGGGGAATGATCAAAGAAGGAGGAAAACTTCTCATAATTAATGGGAAAACTTCAGGACTTAAAAGGACAAAACATATCAATGATCATATCCCTCATCACGTTCCAATCACTGCTCAAATGGAGAAAATATTTGCTCGTGCTAAGAGATTCAATCAAGGAGAAAAGTATATTTTTCCACCAATTAGAGAAAGTAGATTCGATCATTTAGATCCTTCTGCTCCAAACAACTTTTTAAGAAATCTTGGTTTTGAAGGAAAATTAGTTACTCATGGTTGGAGAAGTGTTGCCTTAACGAATGGAATTGATCTATTAAAAACCTCCAAAGAAGTTATTAAAAAACAAATGGGACATTTACCCGATAACAAAGTGGATCAAGCATACGATAAGTCTCTGATGCTTGAAGAAAGAAGAATATTTCTGAATAATTGGTGCGATTTATTAGTTGCAAATGGATTAGAAGTTTAAATCTATTAGTCAAATCCTGACTGACCATAAAATACATATTTATAGTAAGCTAAATAATAATTGTCTTCATGTTCTTGAGATTTCAAAAAAATATTCCTGAAAATTTTTTTGGATTACTTTCATTTAAAAGTAATTTTAAATTGCTTTTTATTTTTAATTTTTTAATATCTATTTTTATATTTGATATATCTAAAGCAGATACTAATTTTCCTAATAAAAAAAATAATCAAATAGAAATTGAATATTTAGAATCAAGAAATGAGTTAGAGGATTACATTATTGATACTGGAGACTCAATTTATCTAGAAATTTATCCTGCTGATGAACTAAGTGGAGTTTTTTTAGTAAATGAAGAAGGAGAATTAATATTACCAAAATTAGACGAAACGTTTGTAAGGGGATTAACAAAGTCTGAATTAAAAACTTTATTGGAAAAAAGATACACAGAATTTTTTATTGATCCAGAAATAAAAATAAGGCTTGCAAGATTTAAAAGTATTAGAGTATTAGTAAGAGGTGAGTTAAGAAATCCAGGTTTTTATAAATTTCCTGCTTATTCCTCAAGTTCATTTTTAACGTTAGATAAAGTCGATAATTCTGGGCTTGATACATTGATTGAAAATAATAATGAGCAATCAGAAATAGGTCAAAATTTACAATCAAATAATCAATATTCACAAGATCTAGTAGTCAAAAGATCAAATGAATCTCTTTCTACCATTTCCGATGTTATAAGGAAAGCTGGTGGTATAACTTCTACAACTGATTTATCTAAAATTGAAATTATAAGAGATATACCTCTTGGAAAAGGTGGAGGCAAAAAAAGAGCAATTATTGATTTTAATGCTTATGTATACGAATCAGATCCTACTAACGATATACGTATATTTGATGGCGATACTTTATTCTTTCCAAAACTAAGTAAAACTAATCCAAATCAAATCCCAAAATCTATTTTAGCTGGGATTTCTCCAAAATTTATCTCAGTAAATCTTTTTGGTAGGGTGGAAAACCCTGGAGTTGTGAAACTTCCACTTGAAGCTGCACTATCAGATGCAATTGATTTATCTGGACCAATTAAACCTCTTTCTGGGAAGATTGTTTTAATAAGGTATGAGAAAGATGGGACAGTAATAAATGAAAACATATCATATTCAGCAAGAGCTCAAAGAGGCTCCAGAAGAAATCCTTATTTAAAGGACGATGATTTGATATCTGTTAAAAATAGTATATTAGGAAACACTACAGGCGTGATTAGAGAATTAACAGCTCCATTCGTTGGTATTTTTGCAGCCAATGAAATTATTGAAAGTTTTAATAATTAAATCATGCAACCTGCTAAAACCCCTGATGAACTTGCAGAAATGTATCCAGATCTAGAACCTTGGCAAAGAGATGAACTTGAAGTTTGGCACAGAGGATGGATTACAAAAATGATGACAAGAGAAGCAACTTCAGAAGAATATAATGCTGCAATCCCTCCACAACCTGATCCTTATCACCCAGAAGATTAATTACTAAAAACTTAAGTACAGTAAACTTTGCACTGATTATTAGTTGGATGTTCTCTACATTCTTTATCCCAAAACTCTTCATGCTTCATTGCTTTTCTGATCAAATCCATCTCATTAAATTTCTTGTTGAGGATGGTGAACGGAGTGGTTAGTTTCATAAGACCTCCTAGATCTCTACTTATATTATCCTCCTGTTTTTATTGAATTCAAAGGTCGGTTTTAGGAACTCATATGTATCGAAACTTAGAACATTCAATCGGGTGTATAAACCAATGCAAAAACAGGGATTTAAGTGTATTGAAATACTAGATCGTAATGATATAATATAGGCATAGATTTATAGTTCAAGATGAACAAGATTTATGGATACTGGAGATGCTCTACTGATGCTCAAGATCAAGAACATCAAATCAGGGCATTAAAAGACGCAGGGTGCGAGGTCTTATATGGAGATAAAATTACAGGCACTTCTGACTATGGAGAAAGAGAAGAGTTATCAAAACTATTAGATGAATTAGAGGAAGGAAGTTTATTGATTTTGTCAGAACTCAGCAGATTAGGAAGGACATCTCTTCTAATGCAGATTGAATTAGACAAACTTCTAAAGAAGGGTGTGAACGTGAAGACGCTTGATAAAAGGTTAGATACGACAACCATGTCTAAGGAGATAGTTGGATTGATAGTTTCTATTCTTGGATATGCAGCAGAGCAAGAATTATCTCAAATAAGATCTAGGACTGCTGAGGGGAGGGCAGTCGCATTAAGTAGAGGAGTTAAATTCGGCAGAAAACGAAAATATGACCAGTTCCAAGTTGCAGAAGTAATGAAGAAGAAATCTCAAGGAGAGGGATTAGGAACTATTGCCAAATCACTAGGCATGACTCGATCAATGGTTCAAAGAATAGTAAGACAGGAGGCAGTTGCATGAAGAAAACACCATTAGAGAAAGCATTACAAGGAAGATTTAGAGATATTGGAGATCGACTTGGCGAACTCTCATCACTTGATAGAGAAGCACTTTTAGTTGAACATTTAGAATGGTTAGAAGGATGGGAGGAAGAAGAGATCCTATTTCTCCCATATGTTTGCCAACCTCAAAAAAGAAAAAGAGGAAGACCTAAAAAATGGTCTTTATAAGATGCTTGACAGCAAATGACTAAATGAAAATGAACGTGATTATGATAATGATAGTCTAGACCCATCAGAAGAATATTTTAGAAAAAAGAAAAAAAGCAATGATGACACTTATTTCCCTCAAGAGGAATCAGAACCACCACATTATTAGAGGTTTAATTCTGACCAGATGGTATTTTTGGTATCTATAGGATTGTCCCCCAAATTAATTTGGATTGTCCCCTAAATTATCCCCCAATTATCTGAAACTTCGTGGTATCTTATGAATGATCCTGACTTCTTCAAAAATACCACATGGTAGTCATAGGATGGTATTTGGATAGCATATGAACGTCTCTTACTTCGATTAGATACGGAGAGAGAGTGATTCAGAGTGAGTCTTGATGGCACTATATGAAAAGATATGAGACGAAAATCATAAGAAAGAAAGCAAAAATATCCCCTATTTTATCCCCTGCCATTTAGAAACTTTGTATTAATAAATGGTTTTGCCAATGATCCTTTTTCTATATTTAATTATCTTCTTTATTTACTTGCTTAGAATAATCTTGAGCAACTCTGAAGATTAAAGAAACAGCCTCAATAAGAACTCTTGAAAAACCTACTAAAAACCAACAAATAGCCCAATAACCTATATTTGGAAATAAAGCATTTGTAATAAGATGGCCTACAGCAAAAAAGATAAATCCAAATGAAGCGCCTATCAAAGCCCCTTGAATAATTGCGTATAAAATCGAAAGGATTGATAATGATGCATAGTATGAGAGGTTATAGTCATTCAAAATGATATATTTAAAAGATTTATCCTTAATTAATTCTCTAGACTTATTTCTTCTTGATAAAGCAACAAAAATGCCGATCAGAGAGAAAATAAAAACATAAAAAATACTCGTATAAGGCGCATAGTCTGTATCAGTATTAAAAAAATATTGAATTAAAAATAATCCTGCAAAAACTGCTAAAAATATCTTCTGTTTTGTTTTTAAACTTTTTAGTTTGGTTAAAAATTTTTCAAGCATAATTTGTTTTTAAAATCATATTAATTTAATATGTTAATTTGTCTTTTTAAAAGTTACATTATTTGAATAAAAGTAGAAAGAGGGAATTGGAGTGATCCCAAATTTAAAAAGAATTAAATCAACTTAGTACCATTACTCACGAATAAAATTCATAAGATATCAAAACTCAAATTAATTAACAAAAGACCACCAATCAACATTAAACATTTTTTCCAATAAGAACATATTTGATCCATGCGTAATTTTAATCTCTCAGAGAAAATTTGAATTTCTTGGAAATCAAAAGTATATTTTTTTTATTAATTAGAGAGGTCATTATGACCTCTCTTTTACATTTAAATATAAATGATATCCATATCAAAAATTGATTCCTTTGGGTTAATATTTTCTTTTAATATATCCCCTACCTGTCGATACATATCCCCTGAAACATCCCCTAGCTTTTAGAAACTTTTAGATTCTATATGAAACTTCCTGAAACAATTTTTTTGCCAGTGTTCTTTTATATTAGTTAATCTCTATCTTTTTAATACTTTATGAACCTTCTTGAAACTTCAATAATACGGAGAGAGAGGGATTCGAACCCTCGACAAAAGTTACCTCCTGTAACTCCTTAGCAGGGAGCCGCTTTCAACCACTCAGCCACCTCTCCATTAAATATAGGTTATCAACTTTTTGGCAAACCTACAAAACTTTTTAGTTAATCGAAATGTCTATTATACTTGAAGTCTAGGTAATCTATTTTTAAAAGCACACAAAATTTCCCAAGTAATAGTTGAAGCTGCTTCGGCCCAATCAATAGGTGAGATACATTTACCTTCACTACAGCCTAATAAAATCACTGTATCTCCAATTTTTATGTCATTTGAACCGGAAATATCGATCATTAATTGATCCATTGTAATTGAACCAATTTGAGGATAAATTTTCCCATTATGTATTACTGATATTTTATTAGATAGTGTTCTATAAATTCCATCTGCATAACCAATACTTATAACCGCTAACTTAGTTCTTTTATTAGTTATAAAGTTTTTCCCATAACTTACTCCAACTTCATTTTCAACTGTTCTTATAAAGCTAACCTTAGATTTAAGAGACATTACTGGTTTTAGTTTTAAATTAATTTGATATTGTGAGGGACAATATCCATACATACATAATCCAACTCGTACCATATCAAAATGAAAATTATGACCTAACAATGTTCCTGCTGAATTTGATAAATGAATTTTGATATCTGGATATTTCTTAATTGAGATATTAGAGAGTAATTGAAGAAAATTTCTTCTCTGTATATTTGCAAAACTATTTTCATTAGAAGCATCTAATTCATCAGCAGTTGAGAGATGACTATAAATACCATCTATTTTGATATGCTTAAGTAAAATAATATTGTCAAAAATTTTAACAAAATTGTTAGTTTCAAATCCGAGCCTTGACATCCCTGTATCAATCTTCAAATGAACATAAAAAGATTTTTTATATTCTTTCCCAATTTGATTACAAATAATGCATTGTTTAATATCACTAATGGTGGGCATTAAATTATTTTGGAAGCAAATTAATAAATCCTTTTTTGTATATATATTTCCTAGTATTAGTATCGGTACTGATATACCTGCTGATCTTAAATATAAACCTTCTTTTAAAGTGGCAACTCCAAGATTATCAGCACCTCCTTTGATTGCATTTTGAGATACAAATTTTGCATCATGACCATATCCATCAGCTTTAACAACTGCCATAAATTGGCAATTATTTGTTAACAATGATTTTATTTTACGGACATTATATTCTATCGATCTTCCACTAATCTCAATCCAGGCTCTCTGAGTTGGGTCTAATGAAACTAATGAATGAGAAACAATTTTAGACTCATAGTTAGATTTGTTAATCCTTTGTTTATTTGAAATTCGCATTTTATATGCGTTTATATAAATATACAGCTAGCATGACATGAAATTGAGGAATTGGCATGAGCCAGACTCTCGTTTTAAATGCTTCTTATGAACCTTTAAACATCACTTCATGGCGAAGAGCTGTCATTTTGATGTTGAAAGGGAAAGCTGAAAGTTTAGAAGAAGATAATACCTGCAATATTCATAATGGAAAGAAATTGCCGACAGTTATAAGACTTCGATATTACGTTAAAGTTCCATACAGAGAAGTCGCCCTCTCAAGAAAAAACATACTCTTGAGAGATAATAATATGTGCCAATATTGCAGCTACAAAGGTCGCGATTTATCTATTGATCATATTTTACCAAGGAGTAGAGGAGGAAGTGATTGCTGGGAGAACGTAACCGCAGCATGCTTAAGATGTAATGTTCAAAAAGGGAATAAAACTCCAGAAGAGGCAAATATGCCCCTAAAAAGGAAACCTTATAAACCTTTAAGCAATCTTAATTTTGAAGCCACAAAACAAATTGATTCTGGTAAACACAAAGAATGGAGCAAATATGTAATTGGTGTTGCCTAAGATAAATATTTAATATTAGTCATCACTCATATTAAACTGCTCCATTTGCCTTTTTTGCTCTTGTGCAATACAAGCATTCAATATCTCATCTAATTGACCAGAAAGTATTGGTTCTAATGAAAAATTACAACCTAATCTATGATCAGTTGTTCTATTGTCTTTATAATTATAAGTTCTTATTTTTTCACTTCTATCTCCAGTGCCTACCTGCATCAATCTTTCTGATCTTTCTTTTTTATTAGCTTCCTCTAATTGAATTTCATATAATTTGGCTCGTAAAATTTCCATTGCTCTTTCGCGATTTTGCAATTGTGATCTTTCTTGTGTGCAAAATACCCTTATACCAGTTGGTTTATGTAAAAGATCAATAGCTGTTTCTACTTTATTAACATTTTGGCCTCCAGCACCACCAGATCTGGCAGTTCCAACTTCTATTTCCGTGGGATCAATTTTTACCTCAACAGGATCAACTTCAGGCATAACTGCAACAGTAGCGGTTGAAGTATGAACTCTACCTTGAGATTCAGTTGCAGGAACTCTTTGAACTCTGTGAACACCAGCTTCAAATTTTAATTGACTATAAACTGAATCACCCTTTACAGATATAACTAATTCTTTAAAGCCGCCCATATCCGATTCAGAAGCACTAATAGGTTTAACAGACCAACCAATTTTTTGTCCATATCTTTCATACATTCTTGCCAAATCACCCGCCCATATACAAGCTTCATTACCTCCAGCACCTGCTCTTATTTCTAGCATGACACTTCTATCATCTCTAGGATCCTTAGGTAAAAGCGCGATTTTTAATTTTTGAATTAATGAATCTTTAATTTGCTGCAAATTTATTAATTCATCATTTATTAATGATTCCATCTCTTTATCACCTTTACTTTCTTTAAGAAGTTTTTTTGAGTCTTCTAATTCACTATCTATTTTTAATAATTCTTTAAAATCATTAACTAGAGGTTCTAACTTAGATCTTTCTCTTGCAATAGATTCAAGCTTCTTAGGATTATTTGAAATATCAGGGTCAGCAAGTTGGATTTCTAGATTTTCAAAACTATCTGAAGCAGTTTTTAATCTTGATAATAAAATTGAGTATTCCAATTTAAGCTATTTACTAAAAAAAGATTTTAAGCTTCTATTTTTTAGAGGTATTATTATCTTTATCTGACTCATCAGTGGACGCCATACCATATTTTTTCATGAATCTATCAACTCTACCCTCAGTATCAAGAATTTTCTGTGTTCCAGTAAAATATGGATGATTACCACTCCATACATCTACATGTAATTCTGGTTGAGTAGAACCTGTTGTCATTACAACTTCGCCATTACAAATAACTTTTGCTTCTGGGTACCATTTTGGATGAATTTCTGGTTTTGGCATAATAATTTAACGTTTTGAGTATTGAGGGGCTTTTCTTGCCTTTTTGAGGCCATATTTTCTTCTCTCTTTTGCTCTTGGATCTCTACTAAGGTGACCTTCCGTTTTTAAAGGTTTTCTATTGTCAATAGATAATTCACAAAGTGCTCTTGCAGCTCCTTGTTTTATTGCTCCTGCTTGACCAGTCAAACCTCCTCCATAAACATTAACAAAAATATCGTATGAACTTTCAAGACCTAAAGTCTGGAGGGGTGCTTTTACAGCATTGATATGTAATGGGTTGAAATTTAAATAATCATCGCCTGAACGACCGTTTATTTTAATTTGTCCAGTACCGGGGATCAATCTAACTCTCGCGACAGAAGTTTTTCTTCTGCCAGTACCCCAATATACCGCTTTGTTTTTTATTTGGCTATTCATAAAAATAATCTAACTTTTTAATAATACAGGATTCTGTGCACCATGAGGGTGCTCTGAGCCTTTATAAACCTTTAATTTTTTAAATTGTTGTCTTCCTAATGAATTATGTGGAAGCATTCCCTTGACTGCTTGTTCAATTATCCTCTCGGGAATTCTAGCTCTCAAATTCTCAAATTTCTCAATCTTCATACCACCTGGTCGGCCAGAATGTCTCCTATATAATTTTTGTGAAGCTTTTTTACCAGATACTTCAATCTTTTCAGCATTCACCACAATTACAAAATCACCAGTATCCAAATGTGGAGTAAATGATGGTTTATTTTTT
>CACNSV010000021.1 GCA_902623195.1 uncultured Prochlorococcus sp.
TATTAGAATTCCAGTCTTTATAAAATATTTTTTAAAATTTATTTTAAATATTATTAGATCTATTCATGAATTAGTATGGTGTTTAATTCTTATACAAATATTTGGGATTAGTATTTCAATAGGGATATTGGCAATTTGTCTCCCATTTATTGCAATAAATGCGAAAGTAATTAGTGAACAATTAGAACTTATAAACCCAGAGATAATCGAATCAATTTCTGCATTAAATGGTTGCAACTTTTCTTCTTTAATTACATTAATATGGTCTCCATTAATAAAAATAATAAATAAATTTGGTTTTTATAGACTTGAATGTTCTATTAGAAGTACAGCTATACTTGGCTTATTTGGAATTGGAGGAATTGGTACAAGTATTTTCTTGTCTTTTCAAGCTTTAAATTTCAATGAGATGTGGACTTATATATTTTTTATTTCTTCTTTAATATTATTTTCCAAAATAATATTTAAGAAATTTAAAATTATAAAATTAAATTCAAACTTCACTATAGCGATTATTTTCTTATCAATATTAATAATTTTTTTCTGTATTTATTTTTTATTTAACTTATTAATAAATAATTATTATTTTGCAAATTTATTATTAGGTAAAACTATATTTTTGAATTTTTTTAATTTACCAGACGAATTTTTAAAATCAATCTTTGATACGATAACTTTAAGTTTTTTTGCATCAGGTATCGCAATAAGTGTTCCTCCTTTTCTTTTGTTAATTTCACAAAATAAATATTTCGTAATTTCTTTAAGAATTTTAGCTTTTATTATTCGCGTAATACCTCCAACAGTAATTATTTTAATTTTATTGATGTTTAATGAACCATCATTATCTTTAGCAGCAATAACTTTAGGTTTTTATAATGCGGGAATAACTTTTAAATTATTAAATGATAATTTATCTGAAATTAATAGAAATAATTATATCGCATTTAAATCCATTGGAATTTCAAATCGATCTAGTTGGTTAATTGGATTATTCTTAAAACAATCAAAAAGTTACTTAAATTATTGTTCTTATAGGTTTGATATAATTATTAGAGAAACAGCAATTGTTAGTATTGTTGGAGGTATAGGTCTTGGATGGCAACTAAAAGAATCACTTAGTTCCTTTGCTTGGAATGAAATATTTATAATCATTTTTACTTATAGCTCAATAGCGATTATCGGTGAATTATTAAATGATAAAATAAAATCTAAATTAATTTAGATTGCATACCAACTTTAAATAAATAGTGGATAAATTACCAAAACAGTTAATAGTGATAGGAGATAGTTCTGTTTATGGTTGGGGTGACGCAGAAGAAGGGGGATGGTGCGAGAGGCTCAAAAAAGATTGGTTAAATCAAAGAAATAGTCCAATAATTTATCAATTAGGAGTCAGAGGTGATGGAATTGAAAAAGTTGCTTATCGCTGGGAGAAAGAATGGTCATCTAGAGGAGAAACTAGAAGAAATAAACCAAAAGGCATTTTGTTAAATGTAGGTTTAAATGATACCGCCAGAATTGGCCAAATAAATGGTAGGCCTCAAATTGAAATAGATGGATTCGAATATGGATTTGAGAGATTAATAAATGAAATGCGATCAAAAACAGAAGTATTTGTGATGGGATTATCTCCAGTAGATGAGCGAAAAATGCCATTTGGAGGATGTTTATGGTACTCAAATGAATATTGTGATGCATATGAGAAAAGGATGGAAGAAGTTTGCATAAATCAAAACGTTCCTTTCCTCTCTACTTTTAAAGAAATGAATTCTGACAGAAGAAGTATTAATTGGCTATCAAATGATGGAATTCATTTAAACTCAAATGGGCATTTATACATCTATCAAAGATTAAGAAGTTGGGAAGTTCTTCAGAAATGGCGAGAAGATTAGATTAAGAAATTAAATATTATATTAAAAAATAAATTTATAAAATAATATTGCCAGGGTTGCTGAAAAACTTGTTTGAATTGCATTAACAGCCTCATTACTTAAGTTAAATTTATCTTGAAATTTTGCTCCAATAAAACTTTCAAAAATTGTAGCAGCAAAACCTGACAAACAAACAATAAAAAATCCTTTTTCATCTGTAATGAAACCTAAAATGAACATTGCAAATGACATAAGAAGTGAACCAACTAAACTAGCAATTGTTCCTTCTAAACTAATAGCACCTTCAGTTCCTTGTCTAACTTTTTTAAATGTGGTTATTAGAAAAGTATTCTTACCATATCTTTTTCCAATTTCACTTCCAAAAGTATCTGCTAACTTAGAAGCAAAACTTGCTGCAAATCCAACTTTTAACAATGTTAGATTTGCTAAATTTAATTTAATAATCAATGCTAAAAACAAACCGGTAGAAGCTGATCCCAAAACATTCTCAGGACCTCTGCGCCCTCCTCTTTTTTCTGCAATTCCTAATTTATTTTTGTATTTGAATCCAATTTTAGTAACTAAAGAACCCAAAACCAGATATAAAACTACACTTATCCAGCCCGTCCAGCCCAAAGAGCCCCAAAGTAATGTTCCTAAAATTCCTGCACTTATCCAACCACTTTTCGTCATAATTGGATATCGCCTAAATACTAAAATTAGGCAAAAATTGATTATAAAACCGATAATAAAAGAGTTTAAAAATATTTTCATAAGATTTTTTTAATATGTTGATTCAATATTAAAACTTCTCCATTGAGAAAGTATTGATGTAGCGGTTACAGAAGCAGTTGAAGTCCTCAAAATACTTTCTGACAATTTAATAAATTGAATTTTTTTTTCTTTAAAAAAACTAATTTCTCTCTGAGACCAACCTCCCTCAGGACCTATTACATTCCACAAAGTAGTTGATTCTTGAACAGATAAATTTTGCATTTTTAACCATTTATTTAAAGTAATACAATTTTCATTTCTAGTTAAAGATATTGAAATAATGTCTTTAGCCTCTAAAGATATTAACCATTCACAAATATCTAAAGTATTTAATAACTTTGGTTTCCATAATCTTTCACATTGTTCGACTGCCTCATTAATTATTGAATTCCATCTATCCATTTTTAAAGCTTGATTTGAGATCCTTTTTATCTGGTGTTCAGAATGTAAAGGTTGTATAAAATCAATCCCAATTTCTGTACACATTTTTAAAATATCCTCGAAACCACTTTTAGGGATAACAACTGCAATCCCTAAAGATACTTTTTTTTTATCTTGAAATAAAATTGGATTATTTATATTTGGAATATCTACAAAATTATTTTTATTTTTAATACCTATCCATAAATGACCTTCTCCATTTGCTACGTGAATTTCTTCTCCAATTTTTATTCTCATAACTTTGTTTAGATAATGGGCCTCATCTTTAGAGAGTTTCAAATGATTATTATCCAAATTTTTTATTCTTTTGTTTGAAATTATTAGTCTTACTAAATTCTTCATAATTAAATTTCTAATTATTAAAAATAGAATCAGGATGATCTTCTACTAACCAATCACTATTTTCACCACCAATTATTAATTCATCAATTTTGACATAATCAACAGAAACTTGATGTAATGCGTTAATAAGAATATCAATAGAGAGTGGATCAGCTGTCCCAAAATCAACCCAAAATCTAGACCATAAATTTTGATATTCTAATTGTCCCAAATTATGCATTAATGAAGGCATTGCGGATTTAGATAATTCATTATCATATGCCATCCAACTTATGTCTGTTCCCTCTTCGTGAGTTTGAAGATTTTCTGAATTAAAACCTCCTAATCTTCCTAATACATACCAACTATCAAAAAGACCATCAAGATAATTTTTTTCTGGTTGATTAGGCACCTCAAAAAACTTTATCCAAATCCAACAATTAAAAGGATCAACCTCTCTAAAGCTAACATTCATTTTTAATATACTTTTTTGTATTATTAACTATTATATGTTTGTTATTCAAAGAAACAAAATTATAAATTTCTCCAAATAATGCTTGAACTTAAGAATATAACTTATCAACCACAAACAGGGGAAAAAAATGTTCTTGATAATATCAATCTCAAAATTAATGAGAATGAAATTATATTAATTTGTGGAAAGAGTGGTTCAGGTAAAACAACTCTTTTAGAAATTATTAGTGGTTTAACGGATCCTCAGAGAGGTCGAATTGTTTGGAAAAATCAAGAAGTTAATTCAAGAAAAAGAAGATGGCTTTGTGGTTTAGTTTTTCAATTCCCAGAAAGATTTTTTCTTGGAGCAACTATAGGCAAGGAATTAAAATTTGGATATAAATCTATTAAAGATATAAAAATAAAAAATGTATTAAACAAAGTTGGACTATCTAAAATTAATTTAACTACTTCTCCAGAGAAATTAAGTGGTGGGCAGCAAAGAAGATTAGCAGTTGCTGTTCAACTACTAAGAAATCCAAATATAATTCTTTTAGATGAACCAACTGCTGGACTTGATTGGTCAATGAAAAATGATGTAAAGGACTTAATACTTAGACTTAGATCCGAAAATTCTATTATTGTTGTTACTCATGAGCCTGAATTATTCCAAGGGTTAAAATATAGGAAATTTTTACTTACTGCAGGTAAACTAAAAATATTAGGAGGTTAAATATTGAAGGATAAAATTGTAAGAGCTACTGCTGCCAATGGTGGAATTAGATTAATTGCCTTAACGGTTACAGAATCATTAAAAGAAGCAAAAGAAAGACATAATTTATCATTCCTAACTACTGCAATTCTTGGAAGATCTTTTAGTGCAACATTGTTATTGGCAAGCTCTATGAAAATAATGCACGGGAGAGTTACTTTTAGAATCAGGTCAGACGGACCCTTAAAAGGTTTGTTAGTAGATGCTGGTAGGGATGGTAAAGTAAGAGGCTACGTTGGTAACCCCAATTTAGAATTAGACCTTATCAGAAATAATGATGGTAAATTTAATTTTAATTTTAAAGAAGCAGTTGGAACAGGATATTTAAATATAATAAGAGATAATGGTACGGGAGATCCTTTTACAAGCACAGTAGAATTGATAAATGGCACAATTGCAGAAGACTTAGCCTCATATTTACTTCATTCTGAGCAAACCCCATCGGTTGTATTTATAGGAGAAAAATTTCAAAAGAATGATGTATTATGTAGTGGTGGATTATTAGCGCAAGTTCTTCCAAAAAAAGATACAGACCCTCTTCTAATTTCTTTATTGGAAGAAAGATGCAGAGAGATGAAATCATTTAGTGAGGAACTTTATGAAACCAGTAATTTATTGTTATTGATAAAAAAAATTTTTCCAGATATCGATGACTCCTCAATAAGTGAAAAGGCTCGCTCTCAAGAAATTAAATTTAAATGTAGATGTTCAAGAGAGAGAAGTATTGGAGCCATGAAGATGTTAGGCAAAAAAGAACTAAGAGATATTCTTGAGACAGATAAGAAAGCCGAATTAGTCTGTGAATTCTGCAAAGCTAAATATATAATAACTTTTGATGAGATTAAAGCTATGGTTGATAATTAATTTACAGAAAGATGATGCCTAACCATAAAATAAGTATTGCAGGAAGACTTTGAATTTTTTCAACGGTGATGGAACTATTAGAGACCTCTTGAATAAGTGAATTTGTTTCTATTAGACCACCAAAAATAAGTCCTAAAGAGAGGAAGGCAACACTCCATCCTAATGAAACAAAAAATTTCTTTCCTGATCTAAGTTGTGAATAAATAAGAATCAAAGTAGATATTGATAAAAGAAGTCTGTTATATGAATCTGGACTTATAAAAAGAATAATAATAAATAATAATCCAATCGCTATTTTGGAGGATAATTGGTCATAAGATCCTGAAGATATATTTGAAAGATTAAACTTTTGAGAATTATTCGAATTATTTTTAGTTAAATTTTTGATTTTTGATAATAATGGGAATTGGCTATTAATTGTTTTAATATTTTGATTTTCTTTTAATGATGCATTTTGAGCCTCAAAACTTATACTCCCAGATTGTCTGGCTTTTAGACTAACCATAAGCAATTGATCATATGATGCTTCTATTTTTGCTTTAGCTATTAAATTGTCACCAGCTTCTTTAACTTTTTCATCTCTCGCCCTTTGAATATCCTCAAAACTTGCACCTTGATTAACACCTAAAATCTCATAAGGTGTTTTTTCGGGTTTGTTGCTATTTTGATTGATGTCCAAAATTTTATTACAATTTTTATTAGCCTAACTAATTTTAGTATCCATTTGGAGCTTTATAAATCAATTGGTTGCACACCACTAACAACTGGGGCAACTTTACTCAAATTTAATTTTGGATAGTCTTCGATTATCTGATTAAGATTCCATTCATTTTTAAAAAGAATTACAGGCCTATTCCAACAGTCTTTAACAATTTTACAATTAAAAATTCTTCCAATATCATCTAAAGCTGTCCAGCCATCTGTGATCCATCTTGCTAATTGATATCCCATAGTTTCTAAGTTGGAATCCACACCATATTCATTCTTCAATCTATGTTTGACTACATCTAGCTGTAATTGGCCCACGGCGGCAAGGATAGGATCTCTTTTACTTTCATCTACATCGTAGAGAATTTGAACAGCGCCTTCCTCTCTTAATTCATTTACACCTTTTCTAAAATTTTTAAAAGCTGATGGATTTGGGTTCCTTAACCAACTAAAGATCTCAGGACTGAAACATGGTATACCCTCATACTCTAAATGAGAACCTGTATATAAAGTATCGCCAATCGAAAACATTCCAGGATTATTTAAACCAATCACATCTCCCGCATATGCATCATCAACAACTTCTCTGTCCTGTCCGAATATTTTTTGGGGACGAGATAATCGAATAACTCTTCCAGTCCTTGAGTGCTTGACTGACATATCTTTTTCAAATCTTCCACTACATACCCTAATAAAAGCAACTCTATCTCTATGTTTAGGATCCATATTTGCTTGAAGTTTAAACACAAATCCACTAAATTTATTTTTTGTAGGTTCAATTTCACCTTGGTTACTACTTCTTGAAGAAGGTTTCTTAGCTAAATTTAAAAAACTATCAAGAAATGGTCTAACCCCAAAGTTAGTCATTGCAGAACCAAAGAATACTGGTGTCAAATCACCTTTAAAAACCTTATCTTTTTCATATTTTGCACCGGCCTCATCAAGTAACTCAAGCTCTTCTAGAGTATTTTGCAATAATTCTTCCTCTATGAATTTTGTAAGATCTTTATCATTTAAGCTTATTCTTTTTTCATAAGATTGTGCCCCTCTTTTAGCCTTATCAAACAATATTACTTCTGCATTCATTCTATCGACAACTCCTCTAAATTGATCACCACTACCAATAGGCCAATTAATAGGCAGTGTTACTAACTTGAGCTCAGATTCAATCTCATCTAAAAGAGATAAAGGATCTCTACCTGGTCGATCCATCTTATTTATAAATGTAAATATTGGTATCTTTCTCAACTTACAAACTTCAAATAACTTTCTTGTTTGAGGTTCCAAACCTTTCGCAGCATCCTCTAGCATGACTGCATTATCAGCTGCTGCAAGAGTTCTATACGTATCCTCAGAAAAATCTTGATGTCCAGGAGTATCTAATAAATTAACTACTGATTCTTCATATTCGAATTGTAATACTGTTGATGTTATTGAGATACCTCTTTGCTTTTCAATTTCCATCCAATCAGAAGTAGCTTTTCTTTGATTGCCTCTAGCTTTTACAGCTCCAGCTTGTTGTATCGCACCACCGTACAAAAGTAGTTTTTCTGTAAGCGTTGTTTTACCAGCATCAGGATGTGAAATTATTGCAAAATTTCTTCTCTTATTTACTTCACGGTAAATATTATCAATATTTAAATTTTTATCATTTGTACTCATCAAAATAAGTTATTATAATTTATTTTTGATTTATAATTTAAACCTTACCATAAACGATTAGATACTCCTCACTTTCTTCAAGTACATTCATTGAGTTAAGATTAAATTCAAATAATTTTTTCTGAATTTCATTTTTTCTGTACGATGCTTTTAAAGAGGCATAATAATCATTTGTAAGAATACTACTGTATTTTTGAGCGCATTCATCTTTTAGTTTTAAAGCTGTTTTTTCATCTTTTGGTCTTATCAAATCTTTATGAAAATTTATTGTTTCTTTGTTTGAGAGATTAATTATAAATTTAAAGAAATTATCTATATCAATAATGTGATGTATAAAGCTATTGCTAACTAATAAGGTAATTTTCTTTCTCGAAAAAATTGACTGTGAACTAATTTTTCGGATATCTGAACATAGATAATTTAAATTATTATATTTATTCAGAATTTTATTTTTCAACATTCTCGATTCTGCCTCTTTAATCATTTCCTGAGATCCATCAATGCCCAATACATTTACATTTGGCCATCTCTCAGATAACTTTTCAGTAATATTCCCAGGGCCGCAACCTAAATCTACAATTAAATCATTACTAGATAAATTAACATTATTTACTTTTAAATAATTACTTATAAACTTAATCAAATTTATTTCACCACAAGAAAAGTCCGCCGCACAATAAGCCTTTACCTGGCTATTTTTATTCATTAATTCAGGCTCAGGTTCTCTTTTCATTTTTAAATTTTATAATTAACATATTTTACACAAAGCGTTAAATAGTGATAAGAATGGTTGCAGACACCACAGGTAGAGTTAGTCTTCTCATACGGACCATTTACAAATTAAGAATTAACTGTGACAATTGCATCCAATAAAGCTTCTTCTGAGAGCAACCCTAATGATCTTAAGAAAGATGAATTTCCATCAACAGCACCTGCGGCATATCCTGTTTTCTTCAGATCTTACAGCAGAAAAAAAGCTAATGGGAAAAGAGAAAATTGGAACGAAGTAGGAGAAAGAAACTTATCTGGTCTTAAAAAATTAGGAAATTTAAGTGAAGAAGAATTAACCCTAATGAAGGAGATGCAAAAGAATCAAAAAGCTCAGCCTTCCGGTAGATGGTTATGGATAGGAGGTACTCCTTGGATAATTAAGAATGAGAATTTCTCGGGAGCCTATAATTGTACTTCGACAAATTTAATTGACTGGGAAGCATTTGCCTTAATGATGGATTTAGCGATGATGGGCTGTGGAACTGGAGCTATAATAGAACCTAGTTTTATAGAAAAGCTTCCCATTATCCACAATAAACTTAATGTAAAGTCAATAACTGAAGTTGGTATAACCCCAAAGAATAAAAGACAAGAAAAATCAACTATTGAAATTAAAGATAATAATATATTTATAAAAGTGGGAGATAGTAGGAGAGGTTGGGTAGATAGCTATAAATATCTCCTTGAAGCATCAAGCAATAAAAGTTTTGATAAAGAAATTAATGTTCATATTAACTTAGAGGATGTAAGACCTGCAGGGGAATCTCTAAAGGGATTTGGAGGGATGGCTAACCCAGTGAAGTTAAATGAGCTTTACTCAAGAGTTTCATCTTTATTAAATAAAGCAGTTGGAAGGAAATTAACTACTATTGAATGTTGTTTACTTATAGATGAAGCAGCAGTAACTATCGTTGCAGGAAATATAAGAAGAAGTGCAGGGATGCGACAATTCGCTTCAGATGATTTTGAAGCAGCTTCAGCAAAAGAAAATTTATGGACTCAAGATGAAAGTGGTTCTTGGATAATTGATCCTGACAAAGCAGCTTTAAAGATGGCTAACCACACTAGGGTATATCACTCTAAACCTTCTTTTAAAACAATATTAGATGCTGTTAGGAAGCAATTTAGGTCTGGAGAAGGTGCTATTCAATTTGCCCCTGAAGCTATTGCGAGATCCAACGCCGACATTTTAATTAATAAGGAATTACGCAAAGAATTTGTTGGGATATATTCTGAACAAGGAAAAGAAGAAGCAAGAGAATGGATAAATACCAATTATGGACCTTTTTCAGAAGAAGAACTTGCTCATAGGATGAACAGATATGGGTTAAACCCATGCGGCGAAATACTCGGGAATGACTTTCATTGTAACTTAGCAGAAGTCCACCTAAACCAAATTGATCCCAATGATTTTGAGGAGCAGAAAAAGGCATTTAAAGCTGCAGCACTATCTGTAGCATGTTTACTAAATCATGAATTTGAAGTTGAAAGATATAGAAAAAGTAGAGAATTTGACCCCATTGTTGGCGTAAGCTTCACTGGATTATTTGACTTCTTAGTCCATGCTTTTGGAACACCATGGTTGAATTGGTGGGAAGCAGGTAGGCCTGACACAGAAGAGGGAATGCAGTTTAAGAGACAAGAAGCTAAATACCTAGATTCTTGGAGAATTATTGTTAAAGAAACTGTCTGGGAATATTGTGACAAACATAAACTTAGGAGACCAAATAGATGTACAACTGTTCAACCTGCGGGTACAAAAAGTCTCTTAACAGGAGCAGCTCCTGGCTGGCATCCCCCAAAAGCTCAGAGATTCATTCGAAGAATAACTTTTAGAAAAAATGATCCAATAGCACTTGCTTGTATGGATTATGGTTATTCCGTTGTTCCAGCTCAAGGTGATATTGATGAGAATGGGAAACTATTGGATAATCCATTTGACCCAAGATGCACTGAATGGCTTGTTGAGATTCCAACTGAGGTTAGTTGGGCTAATATAGAAGGAGCTGATCAAATAGACATAAATAATTTCTCAGCTTTGGCACAGTTCGATTTTTATATGCAAGTTCAAAGGTTTTATACGGAACATAATACTTCTGCTACGATCGAATTTAGAGAGAACGAAATTGAAGACTTAGCGAAAGCTATTCATCGAGCCATTGATGATGATCAAGGTTATATTTCAGCTGCACTATTAGCAAGATTTGATGCCAATGCCACATTCCCAAGACTTCCTTTTGAACCAATTAAAAAAGAAGAGTATCAGTCCTTACAAAATAAGGTTCAAAAGAGGAGAGTTAATAATGACTTCTTTGATGCCCTCAATAAATATGATACAGGCGAATTAACTGAGGCAGGACCCGCAGGATGTGACTCAGATAAATGTCTACTACCGCTATCAAAACCTAAAAAGTAATTATTAAGTTTATTCATTAATTCACCTAAAAATAGTTTTTAATTTCAAAATTTTAGCTAAATCTAGGTAAGCTTTAATGTTTTAATGACAATCTCTTTAAATTTAGGCAGATTATTTAATGATGCTTCTCATGAAGCATTAATTGATGAATTAAAAAAAAGAAATAGTGAAGAATCCATATTAGAGTTTGAAAAGAAATTTAATTGCCAAAATGAAAAAAACCTACATATACATATATGCAGGTTTTTAATAAATAGGCAAATATCAAGAGCGTTAGCTGCCAAATGGTTAATTACTTTAGTTGATAATAAGGAATCTCAAATAAAATCTATCAAATCGAATTAATTAAGTTAAAGCTGAAAGTCTCCAGAGAGCAATTCCAAAAATTGAAAAACCCATGATGAAAGTAAAGGCTAAAGCATTTTGAAGCTGGGCTCTTTCATTCATCATATTTGAGAAGGGAAGAAACTGGACATAAAGCGGTTTCTCTTCAACTACTACAGATTTTTTAGCTGTGCTTTTTTTTCCTCTAGAAAACATAAAACAAAATTATGATCTAATGAATTTTACATTCAAAAAGCATATTTAAAAAAAATACATCATTAAATTGAACAAAATGTAACCTGGCTTAAATAAAAAATTGATTTAAAAGAGATTAGAACCTAATTTCATATAAATTATAAGTACAAAAGAAATTTTACTTTAGATCAATTAAGATAAACTGAAAACAAAATAATATAATGAGTAAAAAACCACTTTTTAAACCGCCTTACGATATTAAAGATGTGAGTGCTCTTTTTGGAATTGTTGCACTATTTCTAATTCTTTCAGCAATACTCGGAAATGATCTTTTTGGTATTTTTCAAGAAAATGTTAATTTTGGTTTTTTAAATTATTGTTAGTAATTTCAAAAGAAAAGCAAATTTATGATCAATAAAGAATTTAATTCATAATGAGAAATATTCAAATAAACCTAAATTAAATAAGAATTTAAAATTTATAGAGGTAATACTGTTTATTAATATTTACTTAAAAAAAAACCTTCTATTCCTCATTAAGGAAGAATATTGTAATCGAAATAAATCTTTTGAAAAATATTAGTTTTTCCAATTAATTCAGGTTTTATAAAATAGAATATTTGTGAAAGGTAAACTATTTATTTTGTTTTATAACATTTTTTTTTATTTATGTAATATTAAGACCTATCAAATTGTAGCTTTTTTTTATTTAAGTACTTCACTATATGGGAGGATATTCATTTATTGATAAAATTAAATGTCTTTAGCTGTATTCTACTGCTTAGCAAATATACTTTTATTTACACTTTTATTTATATATTCAACAAGTTATATTGCTAGTAAAAGTTATAATAATAAAAATATTATGAATCACAATATAAAACACGATCTTGAGAAAATTTATAATCTAAATAGCTATAAAGATTCAGTCCACAACTAAGAAATATAAGATTTATTATTTATTTATTCTACTATTTAAATACGAGATATTTTGACAAAAAATTCAATAGAGAATGAAATATATATTTCTAATTAATATAGTTTATTAAAATTATTCTTAAATGGTATTTTTATTTAATATTTAAAATTTCACTATATATTCTAATAAATTGGTCATAGGTTAAACCCATATATTTTGCAGCACAACTAATACTAAGACCATCATTTATTATTCTTTCTACCCAATAACCTCTTAAATAATCTAATTTTAAATCACCTTTGAGACTCTTAAACCAACTATTCCAATTAGAAATAATATTATTTAACTCATCAAAATTGTAATCCTCAAAATTTTCATAAAAAACAGGTTGAGAGACTTGATCACATATATTTAATTTTCCAACAAACTCGATAGGGTTAGCTAAAACTTCTCTCCTAATATTTTTTACAGGATTTTTATTAAAGTCAATTACTGATGCAGTTCCATTAGACGATGGTATTAATGAAAATGTTTCAATAGGTCTGCATCCATAAAGAATAAGTACTGTTGTTAGCCAACCATAAATAGGATGAACAATAGTTTGAACAGCCAATTCAAGTATCTCATCTTGAGAAAGATATAAATTTTTCTTAGATAGATAATCTTTTTTATTTGAGGTTAGCCTTTGGTCTTTATACAATTAATTAATAGCTGAAAAAGTTGTTGATTTATGAATATTAATTATTAAAATTTTTGATAAATATAAATCCATAATTTAAATATAACCTAAAACTAATTTACTATAAATAATATTTCCTTAATATTCTCTTTATCTTTTATTCCTTTGGGACTAAAATATAATTAAAAAGCAAAAAAATTTTGAAACATTTTACTATAGGTTATAAGGATGATAAGAATAATTTTTTTGAGATATGTGAATATGCCGAAAGATCTGATGAGGCTATAAAAAATGCAATAAACGATATCCCTATTTTAAAAAGAAATAATAACTATATATTTAGATGCACTAATGAAAGTGATCTAAAATGGTTATCTAATAAGGAAACATTTCGTAAGAAAAAATGGGATAGAGATTCATTAATAAAAGAGGCTAAGTTTATATTAATAGAAATTAAAAATCATTTAATTCATATTTCTTACTGGTTAAAAAACTCTCTTAGAAGTGGTATTGATCTATAAATATATTTATCAGAAAAGACTAGCAAGTTAAATAAATGAATATTCCTGCTCAATTAGTAATTGGTTCACAAATCTACAATAAACTATTGGAACAAGAAAAAGAAAAATTTAAACTGTATAAAAAATATAATAATTTCAATCTTTCAGAATGGTTTGGAGATAATTATTTCTATGATGATGAAGACCTTATGGCTTTTTGGGGAGTAAAAAACCTTAATGATATCAATGGATCTGTATACATAAGAAAATTTGATAATCTTTCTAGAGAGGATGAAAAGTTTTGGAGATCTTTAAGCTTAAATGGTGATCAAATTAAAATTTATTGGTGTTAAAAATTCAAAAATGATTAAAAATCGAAATAGCGTATTGCTATATTAATATTTAAATAAAGATTAGTTCATATCCGATATTTCATTTTTTGATATCAAATAAAGTACATAATCTTGATTTATTCCATCTGAGATCCATTCTCTATACTCTTCTAAAAGAGCCATACGATTTTGAAACAAATCTTGAACTTCTAAAATTCTTTGACGATTACGAATGTAATTTAGTACATATTTACAAACATGAATAGCACTATCATCATGAGATCTATCTTTCAAAGCTTTAAAATAGTTAGTAACGATCCTAATTGAATTAATAATATATGGTTGTATGTAAATAACTTTTAGGAGTTTGTTTTACTCTTAATTTATGAAAATTTAGTTATTAGTAAAATATCAATAGAACTAATTTATGTAAGTTTTGATAACTTAGATTCATAAAATTTTTTTTCATTACCTAAATAAAAATTAAAATCGGGTATTTTGAAATCAAATATTTTTTGTAAGTTGACAGATACTTATAATCCCTCTTGAAAGTCCGACTGAATGCGAGAAAAATTCTATATTAGAGAGGTAAGACCCTCTACTTTAATGGATATAAATATAGAAATTGTATAAATAATTTGATTAATTGGGAGTGGAATACCCTTAGAAAACTGCGAAGACAAAGGAGAAGAAATTATTTATTAAGAGTCTCTTTTGCAATCTTTAGCTTGGCTTCTATCTTATTTTGCGTATTTTCACCCCCCTTTTTATTAGGAAGTTTATTAACATCTATGGGAGTTCCTTATCCAGTTGTTGATTGGACTCGGTTAATAAGTTTTTTGTTTGGCTATGGTTCATTTGTCCAATAGACAAACTATCTAAAAAGGAAAGGGAGGAAAAGAATAAGAGAAAAGTAGAGGTGGTTAAAGCAGTTGAAAAGGCTAGAGAAGTATACGAAAATAAATTTAAATGAAACGCTTTCTATTTCCAACAATAAATTAATGACATATATGTACGGCATATCAATTACTTATGGTGTTGTTAGTTTGTTATTGCTTGGTGCGTTTGCATATATAACTTTTAAAATAAATTCTAATAAATAGATATCTTATCCTACAGGTATAAAGAAAGGTAAGACTTAGAGACCAAAAGGCGTGGAATGTTCAAATTTTCTGCCCATTTAAGTCATATCCACTAATAATTATATAGATAGTATCTGTTGAAACTTTTTTCGAAATAGATTCCTTTTTGAGTTTGACAGCTGATCTAAATTAGAGTGCATAAAAACACTCTTTTTTTTATGAAAAAATATTTTATTACTTTATTAGCTGCTATCGCTTTGCCTACTGCTATTAATGCAGGAATATCTGATGAATTGCATATGAAATGTTTAGAAGCAAGAGATTATGAGGGATGCGTGAGAACTAATAAAAAGCTATCTACTAAAAAAGATAAAAAAATTTCAGGGATTGGAATTAGGCTTTTCCTCAATAGTGATACTGCTGAATTAACTATTCAATCTGTAATAAATAACTCACCTGCCGCTTCCGCTGACATTCAACCAAATGATGTAATTATCAAAATAGATGGGAAATCAACTAAAGGAATGGGTATAACAGAAGCCGTTTCTCTCATAAAAGGGCCAAAAGATAAGCCAATTAGATTAGCCTTATTAAGAGTTAATGAGGAAGGTAAAAAGGAAAAAATAAATGTTCGATTAGTAAGAGATACTTTTAAAGTCCCCAACAAAGAATATTTATATGAAGGAGATATGAGAAGGCAATTAGAGTTTTTCTTTCCAGAAAATTTAAAAGAAATTTTTCCAGAAAATGAACTTTCCCCAAATAAAAAAAAAGGAACTTCAATTTAAATTTCTGAATGAAATGCTTATGTTTATTACTTGCACCGCCACTTAAATTTCTAGATGTTTAATAAATAAATTTAATTCGTTTACTTATAAAAACTTCACATTTTATTTGTGAATTTTAAATAATCATGCTATTTAATTATCCCCGACCTTAAAAAGTCATGATGAAGAAATCAAAAAGCACACCTCAACGTAAAACTACTCTTAAGTGGAACATTAATGGAGAACTATCTTCTATTGATATGGCAAGAATAATTAACGCTCTCTCAGTCAAAGAGTTAAGAGAGTGTGAGCTTGCATGTAATACAGAACCCAAAAAATTAAATCTTGGTATGTGGTGGTAAATATTTTTTTACTGTCATAAAAAAAAGAGGGATAAACCCTCTTTTCAATAAAAAAAATCAAAATCTAAACTTTTTTCTTAGCGGGTTCAATAGCTTTTAGTTCAGTTCTTAACTCTTTTTCTCTTTCATTAAGATGTTTAACTTGAGCTTTGTATGCTTCTTCAAGT
>CACNSV010000022.1 GCA_902623195.1 uncultured Prochlorococcus sp.
TAAGACCTATTTATAATCCATTAAAAAGTTATTTAACTGAAAGGAAATATTATAATGCTTTTTCCAAATTTAATAAGCTTATTGAAATAGCTGGCTGTTTGCCCAGGACAGAGGTTTTAAAAAAAGAAAATAATTACTGGAAAGGGGTTTGTAGAAGTTTAATTTTTAGATTCCCAGATGATCTAGAAATCCTATTAATCTCAAACAACAAGGACATAAAAAATTCCCAGGGAACAATTCAAGTAAGATCATCATCTAGGATTGGTCAATCGGACTTAGGAGTTAATAAAAAAAGAGTAGAAGATTTATTCTCTGAATTAGAAAAACTCTGATAAAAATGTGTTGACAGCGTAGCTATATTAATTATATGAAAAGTAAAGTCAACATTAAAGGTACAACACTTGGTAGATTTCCCATCCTAGGTTTAAATATTTGTTTAATATCTTTATTGTTCTCAATTTTTGATTTAATCTTTAGATTTGTTAAATTTATTTTGATTTATAAAGAGCTTAATTATCTATGGACTTTATATTCAAATTATTATTTTCTTATCACCATATTATTTTCTTGCTCTTGGCTAGTTACTAGTTATTTTATAACATCATACTTTTTGAATAATAAGAAACTCATATAAACTCATTTATTAGTTTTTAATTAAAAGATTATTTAAAACCTCTTGTAAAATTTTCTTTTAAAACTATATATTTATGCTTTAATTCATTTAAGCAAGCCACTAAATTCATGGTGAAAATTATTCTTGTAGGAATTATTTTAGCTTTGGTATATTCACAACCAGACTTAAGACTTACTGTTGCAGATTGGTTAAGATCAGCATCTGACTTTTTAGTGGAGTCTGTACAAGTTAAATAATATTAATGAAATTTTAAATTAATTATCATTTTCTCCTTTAATAAAAATGAGTGAAATAACACAAATTACGCTTATTGCAGGACCTGGAGATAAATTAAAAATCATAGATATTGTAAAGCCGATTGTAGAAATTAAAAGACCATAAATTGATGATCTAATCATCGCAATCCTTAAACTAGGAGCTTTTCTTACTCCCAAAAGGGTTGGAGTGGATAGTAAAGCTATAACGAGTATGACTCCAACAGCTGACATAGAACTTACTATTACTAAGGCTGTTGTAAAGCTAAGAGCTAAGTTTAATATTGATACATTTATTCCGCTTGCAGAAGCCCCCTCTTGATCCAAACCAACATAAATAATTTTTTCATATCCAAATGTAATCAGACATGTAAACATTAAAAATGCGATTAAAGTTCTTATTAAATCTCCATAATTTGCTGTTAATAAATCTCCAAATAAAACCGCTTCTAAGTCAATTCTTATTCCTAATATTGGGATAATTAAAACACCAAGCCCTAGCATTCCCGCAAGGATTGTATTCATAACAGCTTCATAGTTTTCACTTTTTTTGTTAGTTAAACTTTCAGCGACAATTGCTCCAGTAAGGCCACTTATTACTCCACCAATAGATGGATGAACACCTAATGCCAGCGCTAAAGCCAAGCCAGGTAAAACGCAATGAGAAATAAGATTAACTTGAAGTAATCTTTTGTGAGTTATCAATACTGTTCCCATCGCAGGGCACAAAATACCTGTAAAGATTGTAATTATTAATGGTAATAGCCACCAATTTGAATAAAAAAAAGACATTAATGGAATGATTCGGTATGATCTTGGGTACAGGTTTGAAAAATAACTCCATGCTTGGAATTGAATTTGAGATCACTAAAAGACAAAAACATCTTCTCGATGAGCTTCAAAGATGTGATGACGAAATGAGTGGTCAGGAACTTCATAGACAACTTGTTAATGCTAATAAAGCCATGGGTTTGACAACCGTTTATAGAAATCTTCAGGTTTTGATTAAACATGGTTTAATTAGGTCGAGACATCTTCCAACTGGCGAAGTTTTATACACTCCTGTTGATAGAGATATTCACCATTTGACATGTGTTCAATGTGGAGAGACTTCAAAAATTGAAGGTTGCCCTGTGAAAGATATTCATGCTCCAAAGGAGAGTTCAAAGCAGTTTCAATTTTTATTTCATACTCTCGAGTTCTTCGGTATTTGCCAAGAGTGCTTTCAAAAAAAAGCATAATTTTATAAAAGATTTTAATCACAATCACATAAATTTTTTTCTTTTAAACAACAAATATCATCAAGTTTATTTTGAACCTCTTTAGGGGTTCCTATCGCGATAACAGTTTTATCAAGAACTACTACTTTGTCATAAGCATTTAGAGATGAACCCCAATCATGACTACTTATAAAAACAGCCATACCCGCATCAGCAATTTGACGGATAATTTTTAGAAATTCATCTCTTGCTGGAGGATCTAATGCTGAGCATGGTTCATCAAGTAGAAAAAATTTTGAGGGTGACATCAATGTTTTTGCTAAAAGGGCTCTTTGTTGTTGACCTCCGGATAAGGAATCAAGTCTTCTTTTCGCAAGATTTGATATCCCTACTCTCTGCATAGCAGCCTCTACCTCACAACATTTATTTATCCAAGTCTTTGGATTCGATATCAATTCTTTTATTTGAAAGGGTGAATCTTTTCTGAACCTTGATTTCTTTATTTGTCCAAGAGCAACTAATCGTTCTACCGTAATTGGGAATTTCCAATTCATTGAACTTCTTTGGGGCATAAGAGCAACTTTATTTCTTACCTTTAATAATTTTTCTCCATCTATAGTAATTTCACCTTTATCGGGTGCGCCTTGACCTTGCATTAATCGTAATAATGTAGATTTACCAGCTCCGTTGGGTCCTACTAATGCAGTCAGTGTTCCAGGCTTTATTTCTAAAGAAACTTTACTTATAGCAGGCTGTGTTTTTTTTGAATATGAATATGTAAGATTTTTTGCATTAAGTGTTTGCATAGATCATTATACTCTTATGACTCCATTATTAAACATAACAATATAGGTAAAATTAATTTGAGTTTCAAAACATTTTGCATTAAGACTTGATAAAGAAAATGAAAATGATTATCATTTTAAAATATTAAAATATTTTTATGTCGATTTTTAAAAAAGCTTTTTTTCGCACGAAGTTATTCAAAAAAAATTCATTGATAAAAAATTCTATTGTTGTAGGTTCGGTTTTTCTCTCAGCATTTGGTCAAGATGCATTTGCAAAGGATAAAAAATATGTTGCTGTTGAACCTTTAGCTTGTGATCTTGTGAAGTCAATAGCTCTTCCTTCTGATCAAGTTAAATGCTTAGTTGGTAGAAAAGAAGATGTGCATGATTTAAAAATCAATCCAAGACAAACACAATCACTTAGTAACGCTGATAAAGTTTTTACTCTTGGGAAAGAGATGACCCCAGCCATGAGAAATTGGGAAGAAAAATCTCAAACAGTTGTAGTTGGTGTAAGTACAATTGATGTTGAAAATCCTTCGGGAGATTCAGGGGCTTTTGAGTGGGCGGGTATTTTCGATCTAAGAGAAGGAAATTACACATGGTCATTTGCAAAAGTTGATGGAGATTATGCTGATCCTGCAATGAAAATGGTTATTTTAGAATCTAGTGATATTGAAGCTTCAGAAGATTATGCTTCTGAATTACTTAGTGCTAGTAAATCCATAAATAAAAAAAATAATGGTGTTCTAGTTCCAAGTGATAAGGCTTATACCCTTAATTTTGATCAAGATAAAGATAAAACTGTTTTTAATTTAGAAATTAAAAAAGATGGTAAATATGCATTTTTTACCGAGCATATGCCCTTTGAATTTGAAGCAGATGAACATTTTTTAAAGGATCTTGCAAGGGTTGATATTGAGCCTATTTCTCAAGAACCAGATGTTGGAGGTCATGACGATCATGACGATCATGATGATCATGCAGGGCATTCTGATCATGGAGCTGAAGCTTTTGAATGGGCAGGGACTTTTGATCTCCCAAAGGGAAATTACACATGGACTTTTTCGAAAGTTGATGGCGAATACGCTGATCCTGCTATGAAGATGGTAATAATTCCATCGGGAGATATAGAACAATCTGAGAAAATTGCATCAGATTTATTGGAATCTGATAACTCCATTAACAAATTTAATAATGATATTCTTGTCGCAAGTAATGCTGCATATTCTTTAAATTTTGATCAAGATAAAGATTCTACAGTATTTAATTTAGAGATTAAAAAGAGTGGTAAATATACATTTTTTACTGAGCATATGCCCTTTGAATTTGAAGTAGATGAACATTTTTTGAAGGATATTTCTAGAATTGATATCGAGCCTATAGCTCAAATCCCTGACGAGGGTGATGGGCACCATCACCATCATCATGGACATGGTTCTTTAGATCCTCATGTATGGCATGATCCCAGTAATATCATAAAAATGACTTCTATTATTGGAAATAGTCTTAAAAAAGATATTTCCGTTTTCAATAGAAGAGATAGGAAATTAGTAAACGAGAGAATTGATTCTGTTAATTCAATATTAACTAACTTAAATAAATGGGCTTTCAAACAAGTAGCTTCTATTCCTGCCTCAAATAGAGTTATTGTCTCAAAGCATAAAGCCATGGATTATTATGGAGCAGCATATGGCTTTGAAACTATAAGTTTATTAGATACTTTGGGAGATTCATCTAGTTTAAGACCTGAAACTATAAGTTCAGTTTTAGATGAATTAAGAGAAGATAATGTTAAAGCTCTTTTCCCTGAGCAAAAGCCTGCTTCTAAATTGCTTCGTAATTTAAGCAGACAAAGTTCAATACCTCTTGCTGAAGATCAAATATTTGTAGATGGACTAATGCCCAAAGGTAATACCATATCTGTTGCTGTGCATAATACATGTACAATTGTGAATTCATTAGGGGGTTCATGTGATAAGGCATCGGGAATTGACCTAGAGAAAAAGTGGAATTCGCTATCCAATTGAATTAATTTGTTGAAATGGTTTTCATTTTCTAATTTTCTAATCTATATTTATAGGAGATTAATTGTTTGAAAACCATTTAATTATGAATCCTGAAAATAAGGTTCCAGTTACTATCCTTACAGGCTTTTTAGGCTCTGGTAAAACTACTCTTCTTAATAGGATTTTAGGAGAGGAGCATGGTAAAAGAATTGCAGTCATTGAAAACGAATATGGTGAAGTTGGCATAGATCAGGGTCTTGTAATTGATGCTGATGAAGAAGTCTTTGAAATGTCAAATGGTTGTATTTGTTGTACTGTTCGAGGAGACCTCATACGAGTTCTTGGTAATTTAATGAAAAGAAGAGATAAGTTTGACTATGTTTTAGTTGAGACTACTGGCTTAGCTGATCCTGGACCTGTCGCTCAAACTTTCTTTATGGATGAAGAAATAAGTTCAGAATTTACATTAGATGGGATCGTTACTCTTGTAGATGCAGCTCATATTGATCAACAGCTAGGACGCAGCAACGAGAGCTCTGAGCAAGTTGCTTTCGCTGATGTAATCGTTCTTAATAAGACTGATTTGGTATCCGATAAAGCTCTAACAAATATTGAATCAAGGCTGAAAGATATGAATCGTATGACTCGCATTATTCGAGCAAAGCAAGCAGATGTACCCATAGAAACAGTTTTAAATCTTAGCGCTTTTGATCTTGATGAAGTCCTTAAAAGAAGGCCTAGTTTTCTAGAACCTGAATATCCCTTTGAGTGGAGTGGTGTATTTCCTTTGGATGAAGGCAAGTATGAATTAATTCTTGAAGAAGGACCTGATCCAGAAATGTCTTTAGTTGCGATATTGGATCAAGGATGTACTGAAGATGAATTAAAAGAAGGTGCTGAATCTTGTGTTAGATACTATGCAGAAGCTCCTGAAGAATTAACACCAAATAACATTATCCCGTATGAGAAACATGTTAACTTGAATTTGCAAAGTCAAGGCAGTAAGAGATTTATCTTAGATCAGAAAAAGTTTTCTAAAGTTGGACTTTTCACGCAACATACTGCAGAAGAATTTGAAATTAAGTTGAAGAGTTTAAATGAACCAAATTCTGGGAACATTATATTACCTGAAAGTGAAAGAATATGGGTAGCAGAGCATGAACATGATGATGAGGTTGGTTCAATAGCAATCGAAAGAGATGGGGATGTTGATCCTGAGAAATTAAATACTTGGATGGGTAAATTACTTGCTGAAAAAGGAGTTGATATTTTTAGAACAAAAGGTTTTATAAGTTATGCAGGGAATCCAAAACGTATAGTCTTCCAGGGTGTTCATATGTTATTTACAGCTCAACCAGATAAGGAGTGGGGTGATGAACCTCGAAAAAATCAATTGGTTTTCATTGGTCGAAATCTTGATGAAGAGCAAATGCAGAAAGATTTTGATAAATGTCTAATATAGAGCCATTTTTACCAAGAGGAATGCTCCATGAAGGTTGGAGCTCTGAGGTTGATGATTACGCAATTGTTTGTGGATGGGCAATGAGAGGAAAAATATTTGTTGTGGGTGACGCCGCTGGAGGTCTTTATGCTTTTGATTCTTTGAAAGGAAATACTATCTGGAAAAATGATAATGTTCACAAGGGAGGATTATTATCAATATCTATAAATTTAGATGGAGATATTATTTCAACTGGCGGCCAAGATGGATGCGTTAGATTTTGGGGAAGTGAAGATGGAAAGGAAATAAAAAAAATAGAAATTGGTAAAGGATGGGTAGAACATCTGAAGCATTCTCCTGATGGTAATTATTTGTCAGTAGCTCTTTCAAAGAATGCATACGTTTTAAATTCAGAAGGTCAAGAAATTTGGAGATCAGAAAATCATCCAAGTACTATAAGTGCCATAGCTTGGGCAACAAATAATGAATTGGCTACAGCTTGTTATGGCCAAGTGGCTTTTTACCAGATTAATAAAAATAAAATTAATCAAAAATTAGAATGGCAAGGCTCGTTAATCTCAATGGTTATTAGTCCTAATGGGGATATTGTTGCTTGTGGTAGCCAAGATAATTCTGTACATTTCTGGCGTCGATCCACGGGGCATGATGCTGAAATGACAGGTTATCCCTGTAAGCCAAGTAATATCTCTTTTGATCATACTGGTACATTATTAGCTACAGGTGGAAGTGAAAGAGTTACAGTATGGAGTTTTGAAGGGAATGGACCAGAAGGTACCATCCCAGGTGAATTAGGCCATCATACTCAACCTGTAACAAGTCTCTCTTTCTCAAATAAAGGAATGCTTGTCGCCTCTGGATCTAGGGATGGTTCAGTTGTAGTGAGTTTTCTAGAGAAAAATGGGAATGGTAATCCTGTGGGAGCAGCATTCTCTGGGAATTCTGTCTCCGCAATTGCATGGCGACCAGACGATTGTGCAATTGCCGCTGTTAATTCTGAAGGTGGAATAAATTTATGGAACTTTAAAGTTAGAACTGAGCTGTAATCAAAAGGATTTGCATAGATATTTATTAATATAAATATTTTAAATTATTCTTATGCTTGGTTTGTATAAATAATGCGAATATATTTTAGTTAGAAATTTTGAAATTTTTAAAAATTAGAAGATAATCAAAATATGAAATTAAAGTTATTTGAATTTTATTTATTAAAAGAATATCTGAGACCTTGGTTGGGGCTTATTTCCTCGCTATTCTTTTTATTTTTTCTAGGAGCAATTGGATATCGCTTTACAGAGGGATGGGATTGGGGTGATTGTTTATGGATGGTTCTAATAACAGTTAGTACAATCGGTTTTGGAGAAGTTCAGCCATTGAGCCCTGAGGGAAGGATTGTAACACTTTTAATTATTGTAGCTGGACTTGTCTTTGTTCAATTTACTTTTCAAAAAGCTGTTAGATTATTTGAATTAGGTTATTTTCAAAGAGTAAACGAATTACGCTTTAAAAGAATTCTTAGAAAAATGAAAGATCATGTAATCTTGTGCGGATATGGGAGAGTTGGGCAAGAAATATCTAAGCAAATAAAAACGCAAAATATACCAATAGTTGTTGTTGAAAATGATACTGATAGAAAAAAAATTGCTGAAGAAAATGGCTTGGAGGTTTTATTTGCAGATGCAACACTTGATGAAACATTAAATTTAGCGGGTTTAAATACCTGCAAAAGTTTGGTTGTAACTCTTCCAAACGATGCTGCAAATTTATATGTGGTGTTGAGTGCAAAAAGTATTAGAAATTCTGTGAAAGTTATTGCTAGAGCTGGTACAGAGGAGTCTGCTAACAAGTTAAGATTGGCAGGTGCAAATATTGTAGTAAGTCCATATATCGCAGCAGGAAGAGCTATGGCATCAATGGCCTTGAGGCCAATTGCTATTGATTTTCTTGATTTATTAGCGGGAAGTGAATGTGAGATCGAGGAATTCGAATTAAGTAATGATATAAGTCTTTTTGAACAATCAGGGAAAAGGACTCTTTTAGAGTTGGGGATAGGGAAAAAAAGTGGTGCAAAAATTTTAGCTATTAAAGAGGATCAAAAATTAATAACTAATCCAGGAGGTGAATTTTTGCTTCAACCAGGACAAATTTTAATCACTTTTGGCAGCAGAGATCAGTTAGATATCCTTGCAGGATTATTAGGAAATCTTGTTACCTCCGCTGAACTTCTAAAATAATTTGTATCAATAAAATTTGATAATATCAAAATAATTTGATGTATTTCTTAATCTTTAATTTTTCTTACTTAGTCGGATGATATAAATAAGAAGTCTTTACTCTAAGGGTTGTTATGAGCATTTTTAAGAAAGCTCTCATTTTCTCTTCTGCAATTTCATTAATTTTTTCTCCCTCAGCGATAGCATCAAAAAGATTGAATGGTGCAGGTGCTTCATTCCCTGCCAAAATTTATACAAGATGGTTTATAGACTTTGCAAAATCAGGAGGTCATAAAGTTAATTATCAGTCAGTTGGTTCAGGTTCTGGAAGGAAGGCCTTTATTGATGAGACTGTAAATTTTGCTGCTTCTGACGATCCAATGAAAGAAGCTGATATAAAAAAAGTTAAAAGAGGTCTTGTTCAAATACCAATGGTTGGAGGCACAATTGCCTTTGGATATAATTACGATTGCAATTTGAAGTTAACACAAGAGCAAGCTGTTCAAGTTGCAATGGGAATTATAAAAGATTGGAAGGAAGTAGGATGTAATTCAGGGAAATTAACTTGGGTCCATCGATCTGATGGGTCAGGCACGACTAAAGCTTTCACAAATTCTATGGAGGCTTTTTCTGAGACTTGGAATTTAGGTACTGGTAAATCTGTTAAATGGCCTTCGGGAGTTGGAGCAAAAGGTAATTCTGGTGTCGCGGGTGTTATACAAAACACTCCCGGAGCAATTGGTTATGTCAATCAATCATATATAAAAGGTAATGTTAAAGCAGCAGCATTACAAAATCTTTCTGGAGAGTTTGTTGCTCCTGATATTGATTCAGGAGCAATAGCTTTAAATGGTATAACCCTCGATGAAAATTTAGCTGGTAAAAATCCAAATCCCACTGCTAAAGGGGCTTATCCAATAGCGACTTTAACTTGGATACTTGCTTATGAAAAAGGTAATGGCAGAAATACTAAGGCAATTCAGGATACATTTTATAAATTGCTCAGCGATGAATACCAATCAAAAGCTCCTGCCTTAGGTTTTGTTCCTTTGAAAGGGGAAATATTAAAAAAATCAATTGATGCTGTTCGAAGAATAGGAAGGTAATTTAGAACTAGTAAGCCAAGCAATAAAAATCAAAATAGATGAAGTATATAAACAATACTGCATTCCTATAGTTGCATTTTTACCGAGCATAAATAATAAGCCAGATAGTAGGGTTCCAAATAATCTTCCCGCTGCATTAGCCATATAGTAATAACCAACATTTAAACTTACTTTCTCATTATCTGAATAAGCCAAAATCAAGTACGAATGAGTGGATGAATTCATTGCAAAAATAAAGCCGAATATTATTAATCCAATTACAATTACAGGACCTAATGATTTATCACCGTTTAAAGCGCTAGCAATAAATAAAGGAATAACCATCAAGATAAGCCCCCAAAATTGAACGGTTGTTTTTGTTGGGCTATTATTTTTCCCCCATACTTTTCTAAGCAATGGAGCTAAAACTTGAAAGAAACCATAGATTATTATCCATCCACCTAAGAATAGTCCTATTTTTAAATAATCCCATCCAAAAGAAATGTCTAAAAATACTGGAAGAGCTACTACAAACCAGACATCTCTTGCTCCAAATAAGAAAAACCTCGCACTTGAGAGAATATTTATACCTTTAGACTTTGACAAAAGGTCTTTAAAAATTGGCTTTCTTTTCATTTTCCCTGAATCTTTAGGAAGACATAAAGTTAAAAAGAATGCGAAGCATAGTCCTAATCCCATCATCCCAACTGCATTATTAAAGCCCAATAACTTATATAAAAGCCCCCCTAAGAAGAAGCCAGCACCCTTAAGTGCATTTTTAGATCCTGTTAAAATTGAAACCCACTTAAATAATTGTTTTTGACTATTTTGAATATTCTCTTCTGAATCTGGAACTATTGATTTAACTGCACTTTTTGCACTCATTTTATTTAAATCTTTTGCTACCCCACTAAGCGCTTGGGCTAACATAACGTATGAGACGCTAAAGATTGCTGACCAATTCTCTTTGACTGGAATCAGCATGAAAAGAGCAAAAATTTGCAGAATTGTTCCTATCCATAAAGTAATTCTTAAACCATATCTTGCCCCTATCCAGCCTCCAAAAAGATTTGTAATTATTCCAAAAAACTCATAAAAAAGAAAAAGTAAAGCAATTTGCAGAGTTGAATAACCAAGTTCATGAAAATGACCAACAACTAGTATTCTCAATGCACCGTCAGTAAGAGTAAATGCCCAATAGTTTGCGGTAACTACACTATATTGTTGAAGGCTAGATAACTTCATAAAAACTAAAATTTATTTTCTTTTTCAATTACATAAGAAGTAAGATCTGCAAGCCTGCAACTATAACCCCACTCATTGTCATACCAAGCATAAACCTTTAATAAATTTGAATTTACAACCATCGTTGAAAGTCCATCAATTATTGAACTTCTACTGTCATTTAAGTAATCTGCGGATACTAAAGGTCTCTCCTCGTATCCAAGAATACCTTTTAAGTATGTTTCAGATGCTTTTTTAAATTCATTATTTACTTGCTCTTCAGTTACTTCCTGATTTAATTCAAAAACTACATCAGTTAATGAAGCGTTTAGAAGTGGAACCCTTACTGCATGACCATTCAGTTTTCCTTGTAATTTAGGAAAAATTTCAGCAATCGCTTTAGCTGATCCAGTTGTAGTAGGTATTAAGCTTTGCATACATCCTCTCGCTCTTCTTAAGTCACTTTTGTAAAAATCTACTGGAGATTGTGTATTTGTAACGTCATGAATAGTTGTTATAACCCCATGTTTAATTGAGAAATTTTCATTAACAACTTTTACTATGGGAGCCAAGCAATTTGTAGTACATGATGCTGCTGTAATTAATTTATGTTTGTCAGGTTCATATAGGGCTTGATTAATTCCATAAACAATATTGAGTGCTTGTTCTCCTCCAACAATTCCTTTTACAGGACATGCCACTATTACTTTTTTAATCCCAAGAGAATCAAAATATGAGTTTAATTCTTCGGGAGCTTTGTTTTTCCCTGTGCATTCCAAAACAAGATCAACCGAAGATTTATTCCATGGAACATCAAGATAGTTCTTTAGTGATGTAAAGGAAATTGTTTTACCTTCAATTATTATTTCGTCGTCATTCGAAGCTATATTTTTATTCCATTTACCATGAACAGAATCAAATTCTAGTAAATGAGATGCAGTTAAAGAATTCCCACTAATTTCATTTATATGAGTTATTTCTATATCTTTTCTTTCCCACAAAATTCTTAAAACTAATCTACCAATTCTTCCAAATCCGTTAATTCCAATTTTCATAAATACATCGAAACCTGATTAATTATATATCAAAAATAATTGATATATCAATAAATCTTGATATGTATAATTAAAATTTTTAGGTTACCATTCAAATAGTTAATAATATTTCGGTCTTGTTAGATCAACTTAAAAAAATAAGCAGTAATCAGTTTATTGGGATAATGGAGTCTCTCTCTGATCCAATTAGAATAAATATTCTTGAATTAATGATGGGTGGTGAGATATGTGTTTGCGACATAGTCAAAGTTACAGGTTTGTCACAGTCAAAAATCTCTTATCACATAAAGATACTAAAAGATTCAGGACTTATTTCTGATAGGCAGGAAGGTAGATGGGTCTACTACAAACTAGATTTAGAAGTTTTATCAGATATTAAAAGTTGGATGAGCAATTTAATTGAGTCATCATCGAATAAGAGAGCTTGTTAATAATCAAATATTAAAATTTTTTGATTTTTTTGAAAGTCTTTTTGCCCATTAAGTAGTAGATTTATAGAGATATTCTTTTTTTAATGGAAGAGAAATTAACTCTTTTCAAGAATCGTAAACGATTCGGTATCGAAAAAAATATAGATATTATTTTCAAGAATTCTGCTTTAGTCTTGTCTAGCTTCGTAGCAATAATACTTTTAGGAATCATTTTAGTAGTTTTTTTTCAATCATTTGAATCATTTTCTAAATATGGGTTCAAATTTCTTTTTACTTCTGAATGGAATCCAGTGAAGGATGAATATGGTGCTTTTGCAGCTATTTATGGAACCGTAATCACCTCTTTATTTTCAATATTTATAACTATCCCACTCGGAGTTGGTACGGCAATTTTTATTACAGAAGATTTTGCTCCAAAATTTATAAGAGAGATAATAGGCTCATTTGTTGAATTACTTGCTGCAATACCATCGGTTGTTTTGGGATTGTGGGCAATATTTGTTATGGAACCTTTTTTTAGAGGATTTTTTGCTCTCCTTCATTCTTGGTTTAGCTGGATACCCTTATTTAGTTCAGAACCAACAGGTAGAAATTCTTTATTGGCAATATTAATTTTAGTTGTAATGTTATTACCAATAGTTACATCAATTTCTAGAGATACATTAAATCAAGTACCAAAGAAATTGAGAAATGCAGCTTATGGAATAGGAGCTAGTAGATGGAAGACAATCTTTTCAGTGATCCTTCCAGCAGCATTATCAGGAATAATGGCAGGTGTCTTACTAGCTCTTGGCAGGGCTATGGGAGAAACTATGGCAGTAACTATGATCATTGGTAATTCAAATGCTTTTAGTTGGTCTCTATTATCTCCCGGTTATACAATCTCCTCTATGCTTGCAAATCAATTTGGAGAAGCAGATGGAACTCAAGTCTCATCATTATTTTATGCCGCTTTTATATTGATGATTTTATCTTTATTGGTAAATATATTCTCTCAGTTCCTTGTTAAAAGATTTAGTCTCAAATACAGATAAAAATGCAAAAGCACAATCTCTTTTATCAAAACAAATCATCGCGAAATATAACCGATTTATTTCTTACCTCAATATCTTTCCTTTTTGCTTTTTTTGCGATTCTACCTTTAATTCTTGTTGTGTCATATATTTTGTTTAAAGGAGGATCTCAAATAAGCTTTGATATATTTACGCTTGAACCTAATCCTCCTGGAGATGAATTTGGTGCCGGAGGAATAAATCCTGCTCTTGTTGGGACATTAATAATAACTTCAATTGCTTCTCTAATTGCAATACCCATTGGAATTGGAGGTGGTATTTATCTTGCTGAGTATTCTAAAGGAGGTTTATTCGCTAGATTTATTAGATTTGGAGTGAACGTTTTAGCTGGAGTTCCTTCAATTATTGCTGGGGTATTTATATATGCACTTATAGTTTCAACTAAAATATTATTTGGCAGTACTTACAGTGGCCTTGCAGGAGGTATGGCTTTATCTATATTAATGCTTCCATCAGTTATAAAGACAACCGATGAAGGTCTAAAATTAGTACCAAATGAGTTAAGGCAGGCCTCTCTAGGTATTGGTGCAAGCATGTATACGACAATTTTGAGAATAACTCTTCCAGCAGCATTTAGATCAATTGCAACAGGAGTTGTTCTTGGGATTGCAAGAGCTGCAGGGGAAACTGCACCTTTAATTTTTACTGCACTTTTTTCTTATTATTATGTATCCGGTTTTGAGGATTTATTTTACGAAATGGGTTCTCTTTCTGTCTTAATATATAACTTCGCACTTGAACCTTATGATGTTCAAAATAAATTAGCTTGGGCCGCATCCTTTATACTTGTAATGTCGATATTATTTGTAAACATATTTGCAAGACTCTTTGCGAATATAACAACTAAAGAGAAGAGGATATAAATGATCAAAAATAAAAAACAAAAAAATAAAATCATTTCATTAGATAATGTCTCTATAAGTTATGGCTCTTTTGAGGTAGTTAAAAATATATTTTGTGACTTTAAAAAAGGCTGTATCACCTCTTTAATAGGCCCTTCTGGATGTGGAAAGTCTACAGTGCTGCGCTCGCTAAATAGGATGAATGATTTAATCCCTAACTGTTCCTTAAGGGGAACGGTAATGTTTGATGGTATTAATATATATGATAAAAAGATTGATCCTGTTGAAGTACGAAGAAGGATAGGCATGGTATTTCAACAGCCTAACCCTTTTCCAAAATCCATTTATGAAAATATTGCTTTTGGTGCAAGGATAAATGGTTATGTAGGAAATATGGATGAGCTTGTTGAAAATTCTTTGATCAAGGCAGCTTTATGGGATGAATGTAAGGATAAATTGGGTGATAGTGGCTATTCATTATCAGGAGGACAACAACAAAGATTATGCATAGCTAGAACGATTGCAATTGAGCCGCAAGTAATATTAATGGATGAACCTTGTTCAGCATTAGATCCAATTTCAACTTTAAAAATTGAAGAGACAATGCACGAATTGAAAAAGAATTTCACGATAATAATTGTTACTCATAATATGCAACAAGCACTCCGAGTTAGTGATATGACTGCATTCTTTAATGCCGTAGAACATGAAGATGGAGATGGGGGTAAGATTGGTTACTTAGCTGAATATGGCTCTACAAGTAAAATATTTAATTCACCTAAGGAAAAGACTACACAAGAGTACATATCTGGCAAATTTGGATAATTAAATGTAAAAATTTTATAAGTTATTGAGGTAAAAACTACATTTTATTAGATCAATTTTTCTTGCTTTATATATTTTATTAATTTAATGTTAAATAAAGAATTTCAAATAATGGAGAAATCCAAAAATATTAAGTTTAATTTTTTTAAATTTATTAACACGGGTATTATTGGTCCGTTAATTAGTTTTGGTTTTTTAACTTCTGCTATTCTTTTCATAGTGATATTTTTTGGTATTCAATATTAATGTAAAAAATGTACCTTAAGCTAGACAAGCAGTATAAATACCTATATAGTATGGAAAATATTTTTTTAGCTTTGAACAATTTTCCTTATTTACCATTCATCATTTTTGCTGGGGCTTTAATAACAACTGCTACATTTGGATTACCTGTTTTTTACTCTTAAAAAATTAAAATTTACTTTTACATACTTTTATGCAATTTAATACTTGTAATGTAAAAATTTTATTTGACTTTAAAAAAAAAAGAGTAAATATATTATTGTAATCAATTTATTACATCATTTTTAATTGATCCAACTTATAAATTAAATATGAACAAAACTCAAGAACAGTTAGAGAAACTTAGAAAAGTTGCGGAATCATCTTTAAATAAGACAGAAGAGCTTCAAAAAGTATTAGCTCAAATAGAAGCACTAATGTCCAATACTGAGCTACAAG
>CACNSV010000023.1 GCA_902623195.1 uncultured Prochlorococcus sp.
TAGGTTTTTATAGTGTTGGCTTATATCCAGCTTCTTTAGCTTATAACTGCGCAATGCATTCTAAAGAACTTAACATTTTATTAGCTCCTCGTCCGGGTAGAGAATTGTTTGGTGCTTTTTCAGAAGATGTCTTATTAAATATGGAGCCAAAAATTATTGAGAAAATTGCAAAAATGGCCTCTCCTGTAGATCAAGGAAGCCAAGATAAATATAATACTCTTGAGAGTCTTATCTTAAATTGTGATATTGTTATTCTTGCTTCAAATAGCAACCATATTCAAGATGATATTGAATTAGCAATTAAATTGAAAGAGGATCTAGGTCGGGAGAATATAGTTCTTGCCTGCCTGGTAGGGTCATTTTGTATGGATAAAAGCAATAATAAGCCTTTTATATTGTGTGAAAAATATCCTGATTTAGCTTTTTTTACAGGCTTTCATCGGCATGGTGCTCTAAGGAATAGGCAGGATTCATTTAGTGCTAATTTTTGTCATCCAGATTCTTTAACATCATTTTTAGGAACTCAAATTTTAAATAATCTATCGCCTAAAATTAGAGTTTCAGCCGGTGTTCATAATATTGAATGTCAATATATAAAAGCAATTAAAAATATTTCATCAATTTTTGCTGGATTCGTAAATAAATATCATTCAGATAAGCCAGGAATGTTACCTACGATAAATACTGTTTTATTAAGTCAATGTTTTGATCAGGCTGCAAGTATTTCAACTTTTATAAGATCTAAAATTAATTTATCAGATCAATTTATATCACTTAAAGATTTAGGTTATGGAGTAGATAGCATAAAAGCTTTAGAGATCAATAAAGATAAAAATCAAGAGAAAGGAGACTTTACTTTTTCTCAGCTAAATGCTGTCACCGCTGATGTACTTGGTAGTATGTCCTTACCAGTTGAAGGCAAGCCAACAAGAAATTTTCAGGCGGGTCAAGTTTTATCTGAAATGATTTTAAAACTTAAAAGATGTCCAAATAACATAGATGAGTTTATCAATTGGTGCGAAAGATTTTATCTAAGTAAAGGTGATCTTGAGGGTTTAAAGTCTTTAAAATTTTGGCCTTATATTTATGAGAAATATTTTCTTGTCAATCATAATTGTTCTATGATTAATCTTATTTATATATGCTTTTATGCCAATTATGAAGAGAAAAAACATATTTATGAAGTACTTACTGATGAAGAAGAAATTATAAATTATTGTCAGGAATCAGTTAAGCCTTACATTAGCAATGAAATTTGTAAAAATAATTTGGAGGATTTTAAAAATAATGATGTAAATATATTGACTAAAAATGAGATAAAGATTTCTTTAAAGAATAAACGTAACGAAGAAAAATATTTCAAAGTAATGAAGATAGTAGATAAATATTTCAAGAATTAATTTTTTTTTAATTTATCCCATTAATTATTTTTATTTACTTCTAACCATTGAGGGGGTAAGATTTTATTAAATTTGGGAAATTTTTTGAACAAAGAATCATCACATCGATCTCATGAACTAAAGGCAATTGGTTGGAATATAGAAGACGTTACTAGATATGAGGAATTATGGGAGTATAGCCAGAGATGGGGACTAATAAATTTGGAAAGAGAGGATAGACAGTTTCTTAAGAAAGCTGAAAAGCTAATTCCTAAACTTCAACCTAAGAAAACATCAAATAAAAAGTCTATTGAAGAAAAATCATATTATTTATGGTTAAATTTCTACTTAAATAAATTAAGGACATTTAGTAATTTACATGCACCAAAAGATATGATTAGTGCTTGGGAGATAATTATTGAGGAAGAATTAAATTTATTAAAAAAATATAATCCAGTTATGGGATTGCCAGATTCAATTAAAGCTAAAGAACTGTATAAGGTTAGGGAGATTCTCATACAAAATTCATTTAATAATTATAAAGCTAAAAATTGTGATGTGTTATTTGATTTTGATATAGAAAAAATCTCTTCAGAAGAAGAAGTGATTGGAAAGAGTTGGAAATCTTTGATTGAAAGTGATTCCTCCCAAAAAGATAAATTTCCTTTATTAAAACAAAAGAATGCTGAAGAATTTAAAATTGAAACTTTGAAAAATATAGAGGAATTTATGATTAGAAATTATCCTTCTTTAAAAGATAATTTATAAAGATTTAGCCATATTAGATTTTTATTTATTCAATACTTAGCTAAATATAAGATAGAAAGATTTTATTATTTTGAGCAATCAAAAATTTGAGACACTTCAGCTACATGCTGGACAAGAACCTGACCCAACTACTAATTCAAGAGCCGTTCCAATTTATCAAACCAGTTCTTATGTTTTTAATAATGCTGAACATGGAGCAAACCTTTTTGGGTTAAAAGAATTTGGGAATATATACACAAGATTAATGAATCCAACCACGGATGTTTTTGAGAAGAGAATGGCAGCTTTAGAGGGAGGCATGGCTGCATTAGCCACATCCTCAGGTCAGGCTGCTCAATTTGTTTCTATTGCAAACTGCATGACAGCTGGTGATAATTTTATCTCTACTTCTTTTTTGTATGGTGGAACATATAATCAATTTAAAGTGCAATTTCCTAGATTAGGAATTGAGGTTAAATTCGCAGATGGTGATAGTGTAGAGAGTTTTAAATCTCAAATTAATGAGAAGACTAAAGCAATATATGTTGAATCAATGGGTAATCCAAGATTTAATATCCCTGATTTTGATGGACTTACTAAGTTGGCTCGCGATAATGGAATCCCTCTGATAGTAGATAATACTTTAGGGGCTGGTGGTGCTTTAATTAAGCCGATAGAACATGGAGCTGATATAGTCGTCGAAAGTGCTACTAAATGGATTGGTGGTCATGGCACTAGCATTGGGGGAGTAATAGTAGATGCGGGAACTTTTGATTGGGGTAATGGTAAGTTTCCATTAATGAGTGAACCAAGCGATGCATATCATGGGCTTATCCATTGGGAGGCTTTTGGTTTTGGTAGTGATATTTGTAAATCATTGGGTGTCCCTGACAATAGAAATATTGCTTTTGCACTGCGAGCAAGACTTGAATGTCTTAGAGATTGGGGTCCTGCGCAAAGTCCATTCAATTCGTTTTTATTAATTCAAGGCCTAGAAACTTTAAGTTTGAGGATTGAAAGACAGGCTTCAAATGCGATGGAATTAGCGAAATGGCTCGATGCTCATAGTTTGGTCTCAAATGTTAATTATCCGGGATTAGAAAATGATCCTTATCATGAAAGAGCAAAAAAATACACTACCGGAAGGGGGCTAGGATGTATGCTTATGTTCTCTCTTAATGGTGGTTATGAAGATGCCGTAAAATTTATAGATTCGCTTAAATTAGCTAGTCATCTAGCAAATGTAGGAGATTCTAAAACTTTAGTCATTCATCCCGCTTCAACTACTCATCAGCAATTATCCGAAGAGGAGCAAATCTCAGCTGGAGTAACACCAACTATGGTTAGAGTTTCAGTGGGTATAGAGCATATTGATGATATAAAGGAAGATTTTGAACAAGCAATGAAAAATATTGGTTAATTAAAAATAATTTAGTGGCATTAATAATACCAAGTAATTATCACAAGATTCGTGATGTTGAAAAAAATCACATTTCTTGGATTGAACCTGAATTAGCCGAGAGACAAGATATTCGGCCTTTGAGAATTGGCATTTTGAATATAATGCCACTTGGTAAACAGTATGAATTTAATCTCTTACATCCTTTAGGATTATCGCCCTTGCAGATTGAACCTATTTGGATAAGGTTAAAAACTCATTCATATAAAACCTGGGATATTGAGCATTTGAATAGCCATTATTTGAGCTGGGAAGAAGCAAATGAGAAGCAGTTTTTAGATGGACTTATCATTACTGGTGCCCCTGTTGAACATCTTGATTTTGAAGAAGTAAATTATTGGGAAGAATTAGTAATAATAGTAAATCAGGCTAGAAAAATATGTGCGAGCACCCTTGGTCTCTGTTGGGCCGGTTTTGCATTGGCCTATTTAGAAGGTGTGAATAAGAAGGTTTTTGATAAAAAACTATTTGGAGTCTACTCATTAAAAAGTTTAGTTCCAGGACATCCACTAATGGGGACACAAGATGATGAATTTATTTGTCCTCAAAGTAGATTCGCAGGCTTACCTGATTTCGAAATGGAAAAAGCACAAAAGGAGGGGAAATTAAATTTGTTGGCTCATGGAGATAAGGTTGGATATACTATCTTTGAAACTACTGATCAAAAACAGCTCATTCATCTTGGACATCCCGAATATACAGTTCATAGAATCATTAGTGAAATTAATAGAGATAGAGAAAAAGGTGATGTTCCTCCTCCAGAAAACTTTGATATAAATTTATCAAAAACTTCTTGGAGATCTCATAGGAATTTGTTATTTCAGCAATGGCTTTGGTTCTGTTATCAAAAGGTTAGTTTAAAAGGTAAAAAACTTAATGATTAGTTTCCATACCTCCTAGTCTTTCAAATAAATTTAAGCTTTCTTTATTTAATCCCATTATCTCAACTTTTGATCCACCATTTTTAAATTTTCTTATGATTTGATCGAGCGCAACTACACCACTTTGATCCCAAATGTGCGCAGAGGCCATATCAATAATAATTTCTTTTGGATGTTCATAAACATCAAAACCTTGTAGGAAATACATTTTACTGACGAAAAATAATTGACCTTTAACCTTGTATGTAATTCTATTTTCCTCATTTTTAATTCTTTTAACGGATATTACTTTTGCTACTTTTCTGCTGAAAAGAATTGCTGCTAACGCTACACCTGCAATTACTCCTAATGCTAAATTATGTGGCTTAGTAAGCATTGTAACTGAAAATGTTGTGGCCATAACAGCAATATCACTTTTTGGTATTTTTCGGATATTTTTTAAACCATTTATATCTGCAGTGCTAATTGAGATAGTTATCATTACAGCTACCAATGCTGCCATTGGAATTGATCCTATCCATGACTTGAATATTAAGATCATTAATAATAAAGATAAACCGGAAGAGAGTGTAGATAATCTTGTTTTGCCTCCATTTTCAGAATTCATAACAGATTGGCCAACAAGTGCGCATCCTGCCATCCCTCCAAATATAGAAGCTACAATATTTGCGATTCCTTGTCCTCTCGCTTCTTTATTTTTGTTAGAGCTACTATCATTAGCATCATCTAAAATATCTTGTGTTAAAAAAGTTTCCATTAATCCTACCAATGAAATAGCAAGCGAAGTTGGAAGAATAATACCCAAAGTGGTCATATTAAATGGGACTTTACCATTCTCTAATGAACCAAAAGGTAAGGAAATGGAAGGGAAGCCATTTGGTAATGTACCTAAGTCGCTGACTGTTGGAATATCAAGTTTAAGAAGCAAACTTATAAGAGTAATTACAATAATTGCAATTAATTGAGAGGGTATAACTTTAGTTATCTTTGGAACTCCGTAAATAATTATTAAGCCCAAAATTACAAGTATCCAAACTGTTGGGATCTGATCAGCGAATGGATATCTTGAAATATTCTCAATCCCTAAATCACTTGCTTCTTTAACACCTATACCGAGTTGAGGCAATTGAGCTTGAAAAATAAGTAATGCTAGAGCATTTACAAAACCACTTAATACTCCAGATGGCACAAATCTCATTTGATATGCCAATCTTAAGTATCCCCATGTGATTTGCAATATCCCGGTTAATAATCCAGCCGCAATTAAGTAGGATAATCCTACCCCAGGGCCTTGAGATTCTCCATAAGCTACAAGCCCTGTCATTAGCAAAGCCGTTGATCCTGTTACAGAGGTTATCATTCCTCTCCTACCTCCGAATAAAGCAATTGTTATTGATAAGCAAAATGCTCCATATAAACCAACTTTCGGATCAACACCTGCAATTCCAGAAAAAGCTATAGCTTCAGGAATCATTGCAAAAGCAACAACTATACCCGAGAGAATATTTGATTTTGGATCCCCAAACCAATTTCTTGAAAAATAATTCTTTAAATCTGTCATATTGAATTTATTTATTAGAAAAATTTACTCTATAAAGGAGGCAAAATGTTTGTAGGATCATAAAACTTCTTTAAAAGTTTTAAATCTTTTAATTTATTACCAAAAGCAAGATTCATTTCTTCTTTATGAGAATGAAGATGATTATGTAGTTGCGCCAAATGTATATGTGGGAAAAATCTTTTTAACTTATCCCAAGATTCATTCATCCAAGTTAGTGCTAAATTTTTATCTTCGTAATTATCTTTTTCCCATGAGGCATAAATCCATGGCTTCCATGAACATTCTCTATGTATAAAAAGGCTTGAAGATTTATTTTTTTTTGTTTGAATTACAACCCAATTGTTGTGATGCGACATAACATGATTTATTTGGTTTTAAGAAATTAATTTCTGAAAGTACTGCTATAAAATCTTTTGTATTATTTTTTAAATCATTTCCCAATAAGCTAATTACTTCAGAATGGTTACTTAAATTTAATTCAAAAAGATTTAATTCTTTCGGGAAAAATCTAACATCATTAAAACTTTTGTAGTTTCTTATTTTTAAAGATGAGTATTTTTTTAAATCGACTGTATATTTTTCAGCTAATATTTTATCTTTTTCTGTTTTTATTTCTACAACAATATAAATATATATCTGATCAGAGAAAATCCATTGAGTACTCATGTTTTTGGGAAATTCTTCTGACTTTATTATTAATTCTTCTAACTCATTTTTATTAATAAAACCCTCAAAAATTTTTATTGGGTAGGATTTAAAAGTCTTAAGACCAATTTCAGTTATTATTGTAAAAAATGGAGCTGCTCCCTTTATCCCCTCCATAATTTTATGTTCTTTTTCTTTAATTATTTTTTCTTTATTTAGTGAAAAATATTCACCATTACCAAAAAATCCTTTTACTGTAATAACACTATCAATTGCTAAACCATATCGCCTGCTTAAGGGGCTTACTCCTCCTGTAAGGATATATCCTATCCCAGGAAGAGTTGATAAACCAATTGGAAAAGTTCTATTAAATTTGTCTAAATTTTTTAATAAATCATCCATCAAAACACCTCCCCCAATATTAATAATGCCTGTTTTTTTATCGAACTTAATTTTGTTATAGTTTTTTCTGAGATCAACAGTAATATAATTATCTTTTGCACAACCAGAAGTAGTTCCACCACTACAAATACATAAATATTCTTTATTAGTAGAATCTTTCTTAAATTTTTCAAAAAAACTTTTATCTATTTCGTAAACAATTTTTTTAATTTTTGCATCATTAGAATTTGAGTTAGGTACTTTAAATAAATTTGATTTATCTATCATTATTTAACGTGATTATTTATATAATAGTATTAATAATAATAATAATTTGGATACTCTAAATTCAAAATTAAATAATGATATAGGCATATTAATTTGTGGTCATGGGAGTAGGAATAAACTTGCACTAGAAGAATTTAAATATTTGACAAAATGTATTCAAAAAAGGTTTCCTTTATTTATTGTTGAATATGGTTTTTTAGAATTTGCCAAACCCTCACTAATTGATGGTTTAGAAAAATTAAAAATAAAATCTGTAAAAAAAATTATTGCAATTCCTGCAATGCTATTTGCAGCTGGTCATGTTAAAAATGATATTCCAAGTGTTTTAATGTCTTACGCTAACAAAAATGGTATTGAAATTAATTATGGGAGAGAATTAGGGATTAACAATTTAATGATAAGTGCAGCCTGTGAGAGAGTTAGAGAAGTATTCAAAGAAAATACAAATATTGTACCTTCTGATTCTGTTTTAGTTGTCGTTGGAAGAGGATCTTCTGATCCAGATGCTAATTCAAACGTAGCAAAAATAACAAGGATGATTGTAGAAGGAGTAGGACTTGGATGGGGTGAAACAGTCTTTTCCGGAGTTACTTTTCCCTTGGTAGAACCAGGTTTGAATCACGTTGTTAAACTTGGATATAAAAATATAATTTTATTCCCATATTTTCTTTTTACAGGGGTTTTAGTAAGTAGGATAAAAAGGCAAAAAGATGTAGTTGCAGGAGTCAATCCAAATGTTTCCTTCTTTGATGCAAAATATCTGTCTTCCCATCCTCGAGTAATTGATACTTTTGTTGAGAGAATCGATGAAATATTAAAAAATGAGGATAATTCTTCTCCAAACTGTTCTTTATGTAAATATAGGTCTAATCTTTTTGGGTTTGAAAAAGAAGTTGGCCTAATACAAGAGAGTCATCATGATCATGTTGAGGGCTTAGGAATTAGTTGTGAACTTTGTGAGGCAGAGTGTAGTGGAGCTTGTGAAATTGAAATTATATCCTCTTATTCAACCAAAAAAGATATATCGAAAAATAATAACTCTGATGAGATAGAAACTCATCATCATCATCATCATGAAGTTTATCCAAATGCTAATCACCCTTTAGGACCTGTAACCCTTCAATCGGCAAATAAAGTCAAACATTAAGAAATTTAGTTGAATATTCCTGAATCACCTGTCTCTTTCTTACTCGTGTCTTAATAGACTTATAGACTATAAGTATTTCTTATCAGTGCAAATAAATTGTTTATTCATTGTTTTTCCACAAAATAGATTCATTTTTCCACGTCCATATCCACAGTGATCTTGTAAGGGATTGATTTTTATAAAGATAACTTCACTTCCTAATTATTGTTGACAATTTAAAATTTTTCTATCTAAAAATATAAATTTGATGAATAAAATTTAAAATCATTTCTATGACATGAGTCTCATTTAATAATTAATTAATGTTGTGTTTTGACAGTATTTAAAAAATATATGATTATTATTTTGAACTACGAGATTTATTCAAATGGATTTAAATACTTTTGAAAAGAATGTAGAAAATACTTATCCATGTAATCCTCAATTATCTGTCTCTTTAGAAACAGAATTATCTGAAAGTCTTTATAGAAATATGAAAGATTTTGTTATCAAAAATCCTAAATGGGACCAATATCAACTTATTAATTCAGCTATAGCAACTTTTCTAGTTCAAAATGGATGTGGCGATAGTCAAGTAACAGAAATGTATTTAAATCAGCTTTTTAATCCCTAAGCAAACTCTTCTACTTAATGCCATCATTGTTAGGGTAGGACTTTGCCAAGATGAAGTTGGCCAGCAAGCTCCATCTAAAACGAAAACATTCTTGCATCTCCAAAGTCTATTCCATTTATTTAAGACACTCTCATCTTCCTTTAAACCCATAGGTGCTCCTCCAACTTCATGTATATAGTAACCAGGAGGTGGTATCTCCCCTGAAAGAGCAATAGAATTATTTTCAAGCAAATTTAAAAGTGGAATATTTAGCATAGTTTTTAAATCCTTAACTTTACCTCCAGAATAATTAATTGCTTTCGCCATTGTATTCGACATATGCTTAATCATTTTGTGCTCATTATCACTCCATTCAAATTCAATATTAGGGATGGGAATATCCCATTCATCTCTTTGATTAGAAAGCATAACCCTGTTCTCTTTGCGAGGTAACACTTCGCCATGAGATATAAGAAAGCCAATAGATTCATTCTCTTCTTTTTTTAAAAAAGCAGGGATGCCTAATCTATCAATAGCACCCCAAATCCCATAGCCCCTAAAGAAGTCAATATCGTCTGGTAATTGTGATCCGAATGGTATAAAAAAGCTACCAGCTCCTGAAAGAGGTGCTTGATTAAATGATTTATTTGGATAATTATTTGTACGAGGAATAGAAAAAAATTTACTTATAGAAACATGATCCATAATATATCTACCAAGTTTTCCTGAGGTATCAATAAATCCAGAATCACACGATTCTTTTTCTGAATTTAAAAGAATTCGAAGAGTAGAAATTGTAGATGCGCATAATAAAATTAATTCGCAATTTAAATCCTTTTTAAGTCCACTATTGGTATTAATTATTCTAATTGAGGTAGCCATTTCAGTTTCTTTATTTGTTTGAAACGACTCCACAAGATGATTAGGAAGTATTTGTACGTTGCCTGTTTTAAGAGCTCTTTTAAGTGAACTTCCTAAACTTGAGGATTTTGGCCAGTCTTTCTCCTTAATAGAAGCATTTTTATCAAATCCTCTAGATTGCACAAAGGGATAGTTTAATTTTGATGTAATTTTTTCACCAAAAATCAGCTCACTTTCGGTTAGAGGTACTTCGCCAATGTAATGTCCATCAGGAATTTGTTCTAAATTATCTTTTTTGCCAAATATTTGGGATGATTTCTCTACATAATCGTAATGAGGTGATAATTCATCATATGTGATTGGCCAGTTTGCTCCAAACCCATCTTTTTCAGCTGGTTTAAGATCGCTTGGAGAAAGTCTTAGTGTAATTCCTCCCCAAGTAAGAGATCTGCCGCCAACTTGTTTCCCTTGTGTCCAGAGAAAAGGTTTATCTTTGGGATAGGTATAAGGATATTTTTTTTCATTGCCATAAAGATCTGGATTATTTTTCCAATAACCTGGATGTTGAATTTGATTTTTATGTTTTTTTGATATGAACCCACAGGCTCTTTTAAAAGTGTCAAGTGGCTCATTGGAGTAAGCTTCTTCTCTTTTTAAAAATGGTCCAGCATCTATCATTAAAACTTTTATGCCTTGTTCAGCTAATGTAAGAGCAGCCATTCCCCCAGTGGCACCTGTGCCAACAATTATTGCATCGTATGGATTTAAATCCAAAATTTGGCTAATATTATTTTATTGATACAATATAGCACTACTTAAAATCCAAACTTCAAGAATTGTTCAATAGAAGTTAGAATTGTTTTAGTACTTTTTAAGATTAAAATGAGGTTTTTTGTTCTCTTATATTTAACCTTAAGTCTTTTATTACCGAGAGCCTCATTCGCTGCATTAGATTACGGAAAACAATCACTATTAGGCGTAGACTTTTCTGGATCTGATTTGCAAGGAGCTACTTTTTATTTAACTGATTTGCAAGACGCAAATCTTTCAGACTGCAATTTGGAGGGAGCGAGTTTATATGGAGCTAAACTAAAAAATACAGATTTAAGTAATTCAAACTTGAGAGAAGTTACCTTAGACTCGGCAAATCTTGAAGGAACAGACTTAACTAACACAAATTTAGAAGACTCTTTTGCTTTTAGTGCTCAGTTTCAAGATGTTAAAATAAGTGGAGCAGATTTTACAAATGTATATCTTACAAAAGATGTTTTAAGAGAATTTTGCAAAAATGCAGAAGGAATTAATTCTTTTACAAATAGAAAAACAATAGATACATTAGATTGCGGTTGATTTTAATTAACCGCATAAAGTATCTTCTTCTTTATAACTCTTTGTTTATAGAGAGATTTGCCTATAGGCCAACCAAGAGTATGCAAATGTCTTATTAGTAATTCAGAATATTTATAGTATCTATTATTTAAAATTAAAAGTCCAAGTTCCTTTAATGTTTTTTTTAATATCCTTAACTCCATTAAGGAACCTTTTTTTTTGTCTAGCAAAATGAATTTTTCATTCATTAATTTATTTTCTATAATTTTATTGTTATGAGTAAATCCAACTTCAATTAGATTTGAATTATTAGAATAAAGTGTATAAATAAAACCATCCTTTAAACCATTTCTTTTAAATATTAATTTCTCACTAAGTAAGGAATTATTAAAAAATTTATATTTTTTTTGTAAGTATTTTTTTAACATGAATTTAATTTTTATTTTGAGCAGACTCATATTTATCAAGTAAATTATTAACTTCTGCTAAAGCAATTCTCTTTTGGCAAGCAGAATCATATCTACTGGTAGCAATTGAAGGTATGCTACCTTTACTTTTAATTTCTCTTAGACCCGTTTCAAGACATTGAAATGCAACACTAGACAAGTCTCTGCCTTCTGCTGCTGCCCATACTTTTAAAAGATAATTAATATTCGATGGGACTGAGATTTGCAACTTGTTTGAGTTTGAAGCATTTAAAGAAATATTATCTAGGCTTATTTCTTTTGAAGATAGATTTTCTCTTACTTTCTTCTTAAGAATTTTTACTTTTCCAAAGATATCTTCTTTATTTTGTAGCCCTCTTTCTATCTCAAAAAATTCTTCTTCTGCATCAATAAGGGCTTCCAGGGCCCATTTTGCATCCTCTTCTTGAATTGAGGTGTTTTTAAGCCATTCTTCTCTGTAGTAAGACCAATTCTTGAGCATAATTTCTTTTCTATAAATATATCCTAATAATATCTATATAGATTGTCTACAGATTGTAAATAGATTGATTTAGGATTTAACAAAAGGTATTAGCTCGCTATTTATTTAAAGAATTGGTTGGAACTTTAAAAAATTTATAATTAGAAATTTTTAAGTTATAAATATCTAATTAAAAGGTTAGTATTAAGAAGGTTTTCAAGAATTAATTGACTTCAATCTTACAAAGAATTTCCTCTATACTCATTTACACTATTCCCTTAAAGGCTGCGTTACCTTTTGGGTCGATTTTATTTTATAAATTCGCTTATTTAAAATTAATCTTATATATTACTTTGCCAATCGCAATAATTGAAAACAGCCTACCTTTTGGAGGCTTATTATTATTTTTAATCTTATTTGCTGGAGTTGTTAGAAATCCAAATGTACCTTATTTTGTCAGATTCAATGGATGCCAAGCTTTACTTTTAGATATAGCTCTTATTTTATTCTCATATTTACTAAGGATTGTCCCTATTGCTGAAATAGGTTTGTTTTTATTTGTTTTGACTTTAGCAATATTTATATTTTGTTTAATTCAATGTATTTCTGGAATTGAACCAGAAATACCACTAATTAGTAAATCAGCGAGAATGCAAATATATTAATCATTTATCTAAAAAATAATAAAATTTAAATTATATTTCTTGAAATCTTTTTCTTGATCTATTTAGTACAAGATAAAACGCTAAAACACTTATTGTTCCTGAGGGGCCTATAAAAATATGCCAAATTTGATTAGCACTTAATGAAAGTTTTATCCCCAAAAAAGTTGTTAAAAATATTCCAAAAATTGGGTAAGCGATAAATATCCAGTCTTTAAATTTTCTTTGCCAATTAATAATCAAAAATATACTTATTAAAACTTGAAAAAATAGTGTTAGAGATTTTCCAAAAATCCAGTAAGAGACTATAGCTAAAATGCAAGTTAGTAGATTTGTCAGTATTAAATATTTATTTTTTATTGTGGATATAGATAAAAATGTTAAGCCTATTGATAGCAATGAATAAAAAAGCCAATTAAAGAATGATGAATGATCTATATATATCCATTCGGTTTGAGTATGATCAATCATCTCAAACATAGAAGCTAATCCTAATGAAACAAAACCCCAAGAAATTAATTTTAAATTTTTAATGTGATTAAGCTTATTTATAGATATTATTCCTATAAAGATTGGAATTAGGATCGCTTGTAAATGTGCTAGAACAATAATAAATTTTAAAATCATTTGTTTTATCTGTTAGGGATCAATCTTAATAGGATTTATTTAATTATTTCAATTAATTACTGAAAATGCACAGTAATATTATTAAAGAAAATAAATTTAAAGTTCGAAAATTTATCTTTAAGTAAAAAAATGTCAATGCATAATAATTTCTACTAATATTTAAAATATGTTTAATGGAATTTAAATGGATGCGAAGAAAGCTATTTTAAATAGAAGAACAATCCATTTTTTTGAAAATAAAAAAGTAAGTGAAAATATTATTAAAGATTCTATTGAAGCAGCTAATCAAGCACCATGTCATAGATTCACTTTCCCATGGAGATTTTACTCTGTGAGTCTTAAAAAGAGAATACAAATTTTAGATTTAGCGATTGACATTAAATCAAAGAAAAAACAAATTGATGAAAATGCAGAAAATATAATTAAGGAAAAATATCTTAATCCTTCTCACCTTTTAATAACTAGTCAGATATTAAATAAAGAGCCTGCCATTCAAAAAGAAGATTATGCAGCTTGTTCTTGTGCTATTCAAAACCTCTGCATTTCATTAGCTTCTGATGGTGTTTTTTCAAAGTGGTCTACTGGAGCCATAACAAAAAATCCAAAAACTTATGAGATTATTGGTTTAAACGCGAAGATAGAGGAGATTATTGGTTTTATATGGATTGGTTATGGCAAAAACTTACCCAAAATAACTAGGCCATTAATTGATCAAATCTATAAAGAGATTTAAAATAGATTTTATTAAATAATTTCTAGAATTCTTTAAGTAATTTAAAAATTTTTGCTACTTGAACATGTCTCAAAATCAAAGTGATAACAAAGAAAACTTTATGATTGGTCCTATTTTCGAGAATGTTATAGTAACCCAATGTAGGGAAATGAAAAAATTATTAGGTTGCGAAGATAGTTATATTAGAGAATTTCTTATTAAATTAGCTGATAAATATTTTTTATAATGTAGTATTGTTATATGACTTCTTATTAAGTCATTACTTTTAAGTTAATCAACCGCTTCAGAAATTAAAAAAATGTGCATTTGTGTTAATTGTAAATGGGTTGATAGATGCAAAACTTACCATGATGTAGAAGAAAAGCATGAAGCTGACCATCTCAGCCTAAATCCTGATTTGGATGCTAAGAATCCATTCATTCATGTAAGTTTAGTTGAAGAAACTAAAGGCGAATTTACTATTGAATGGGATGTAAGATCTTGCTCTAGCTTCTATGAAGAAATTGGAAGATGGTCAAAATTAAGACCGGGATTAGAAATACCTGCCTAATTTAAATTAGAAAAATAGTATTTTTTTATAATCTTGAGAATCAAATGGGAAAAATTTTTTAACAATTAACACTAGTAATTGTAAATTAATTTTTTTAAGAGTATAAATACCTAGTTAAAATAAAATAAAAATTGTATTTCATCTCAAAAACCTTGAAAGTTTTTTTATTAACTGCTTATAAACCTATTGAAGGATTTATAGAAATCCTCGAAGAATTAATGAAAATGGAAAAAATTATGGATGTTTCTAATGATAACTGGCAGAAAAATAATGAAGAAATTCCTTTATGGTTTTATCAAATGATTATCTCAATGGGTATATCTGTTTGTTTAGGATTCCTTTTGATTTTAATTGGAAGTCTTTAAATTGTTTCTAAATAAAAGCATTTTGGGATTTGTAAATTCAAAGACAACTATAGATTCTAATTATATAATTCAATCAAATTAGGTAAATATAAT